>JAJTIF010000222.1 GCA_021299675.1 Pseudomonadota bacterium
CCCAGACTCAGGGCCCCGAAATGATCATTGAGAATGAGAATGCGTTTTTGAGCTAGATCGAGTGAAGCCATGTGCGCCAAGAGCAACTCATCGGAGCTGTCCCAGGCCTTGAGTGTTTCATTTTTTCTCACTGGGTAGCGCACAAGATTCATAGAGGTAACTTCTCATAGAATTGAACTTTATTAAACACAAAAACACTTGGCACAGCGACCCCTCAGTGCCATGTTAAATGCATGAAATACTCTCACTTCTTAGGACTTGGCATGACTCTTCTCATCACCGGTTGCTCGCTATTTGGTGCTGGCAGCGAAGAAGAGCCACGCTATGAAGTCGTCCTCAAAGAAGGCGAAAAAGAGATTCGCAAGTATGAGAGCTACATAGTCGCGAAAACCACTATTCAGGGCAGCTTCAAAGAAGCTCAAAGCCAGGGCTTTAAGATCTTGGCCGGATTCATCTTCGGGAAAAATACCTCTCAGAAAAAGATAGCCATGACGGCTCCAGTGGTGCAGAAAGCAGAAAGTGAAAAGATCGCCATGACAGCCCCGGTGGTGCTGAAGCTCAGTGACAATCAGTCCTGGACCATGAGCTTCAGCATGCCCTCGTCATTCACCCTCGATACACTCCCGAAACCCACGGATTCTCGCGTTGTCATCGAGCAAGTGGAAGCGCGCTATGTGGCCGCTCTCACCTTTTCTGGTTTCTGGGGCGAAGAAAAAAATGCCGAAAAGGCACGGGCCCTTGAGGAGTGGCTCAAGAATCATCCGAAGTATCGATCCTTTGGTGCTGCGATGTTCGCCGGCTACAATCCCCCATGGACACTGCCCTTCCTAAGACGCAATGAAATGCTGATGGATGTGCAGATAGTGGACTAAAGCACTCTTGTGCCGATTTGACACTCATTCCTGCTCCTCTCTACAATTGTGTCAGGAGTTTTCCATGTCTAAAATCTATCGCCTCGCTTTTCTCACTCTACTTTCGGCCTGTGCTTCGGCTCCGCAGAGGGACCCGAGCTCCCTGCCCGTCCAAGCCCCAAGTCTCATTGATCCCTACTTAGGCGAAGCCCATGAGCTCAACGAAGAAGAAGCCATTCAAGACGTAATCAAAGAAGCGATGATTGCACTTCGGCGAGACTTCAGACCACCCAATGTTCCCCGCGACGCTCATGCCAAATCCCACGGTTGTCTGCAGGCGTCTTTCACCGTAAACAACAAAACTCTCCCCAAACAGCTGCGCGTGGGTGTGTTCAAAGAAAACAAAACCTACCCAACCTGGATCCGCTTCTCTAACAATACCAGTGATCCCATGTCTAACGACAAGGACCTGGATCTAAGAGGGATTGCCATTAAGGTGTTGGATGTACCTGGGAAAAAAATTATTCCGGCAGAAGAGCAGGAGCTCACGCAAGATTTCTTGATGTTTGCCAGTCCGATTTTTTTCGTCAAAGACATCAAAGACTACGCCGAGTTCATCCGCGCCCTCGGTAACGACGCCGCCTTCAGGGATCTGCTCACTCGTCCACGCTCACTGGTGCAACTAGCAACAGCACAGCTTAGGGCCAGAGGAAAAAAGAATCCGCTACAACTCAACTACTTCTCTGCCGTCCCCTCCACATTGGGCAATCTGAGTAACCCCGCTCGTCGTCCGGTGAAATACTCGGTGAAGGCCTGTGACCCGGCAGCCGCCAAGTTTCTTCCGCAAGGAGACTCGCGCGACCCGAACTTCATGCGTACGGCCCTCGTACAGAGCTTAAACGAGAAGAGTGCCTGCTTTCAGTTCCAAGTGCAACTTGGTGACCCTAAGAAGCCCAATATTTATCCAGTGGAAGACCCCAGCGTCTTGTGGCCTGAGAAACCTTCACTCACAAGTTCCACGTATTCCCCCTATACGACGGTGGCGATCCTGCGCATTCCACAGCAAGACTTTGATACCAAAGAGCGCGATCAGTTCTGCGAACACCTCACCTTCACTCCCTGGCACTCACTGCCTGAGCATCGACCGCTGGGTCGTACCAACCGTATGCGCTTAAAGCTTTACGAGACGATTTCTAGCTACCGCCACCGCGCCAACGGCGTCGCGAAGCGCGAGCCGAAGACGCTGGATCCCAAAACGGCGTACCCCTAGGGTTATTTACTTCGATTTGACCGGCGTACCGTCAACAGGGTTAAAGTAAACTTCAACCTTCTTGCCTTCTTTGTTTGTGCCGTAGATCTCGTAGCAAGTGCCGGGCTGCTTGAACTTTTTGATGGTATAGCCCTCGGCCTCAGCTTTCTTCTTAAAACTCTCTTCGCTCATCCATTTTTCTTTAGGCTCGTCGGTGCAATTTTTTTTCGCAAATGCGAGGCCTGAGGAAAGGCTGAGGGCAAAGAGAAACAATCCTGTAAACCGCATGAAAACTCCTTTGTGTGGTGACCAGCAACTTTTTAAGCCCTTATCCTATCCAGTTGTGCTTGAAAATTCATCGAGCAAATGTCTTAATCAGATCATGCAAAAGACTACTGTTTATGATCTACCAACAAGAATGTTCCATTGGCTCTTCTCTTCGCTCTTTATCTCAGCGATTCTTATCGCCAAGTATGTGGACGATGAAAGTCCACTCTACTTCTACCATATGCTGGCCGGGATTCTTTTGGGGTGCCTGGTCATTCTGAGAATTTTTTGGGGACTGGTGGGAACGCGCTATGCCAGGTTTTCGTCTTTTGCCCTACATCCCAAAGAGCTTCTCAGATATGCTAAAGAATTTTTAGGCAAAAGTGCCAGCCTCCATCCCGGTCACAACCCTGCTTCCAGCTGGGCATCCCTCATCATGCTCACAGCTGGACTTTTTTTAGCGCTTAGTGGCGTGCTCATGACCTCCGGCTTCAAAGAAGAGCTTGAAGATATCCATGAGATCCTATCTGACGTTTTTCTGGTCACGGCGGTGGCTCATGTCCTGGGAGTCCTACTGCACACACTGCGACAAAAAGACGCTATTGCTTTGAGCATGGTGCACGGGAAAAAAGCGCAGCTCGACCCAAGGTTAAGCATCCCTAGCACTGCACCAAAAGCGGCCCTGGCTTTGGGACTGCTTGTTTGCCTACTGACAGCCACCATTCTCTTTCATTATGATTCTTCTACTCAGCAGCTGACTCTCCTGGGACAAACCCTAGAACTTTCAGAATAGCAGCACTGAAATTTAGCTTCG
>JAJTIF010000401.1 GCA_021299675.1 Pseudomonadota bacterium
AGTCCCTGGCTTCCTACAACCTCACCTCTAAAACCTTCAGCGCCGGTGTCGAGATACCCTACAGTTCTTCTCCCTCTTATTTTAAGGCGATCCTAGAGTCTAGTAGCCTCGTCGCTCACGACGTTCGTGAGCACGTGGGGACAAAAGAATTGGTTGCTAGTTATTTCTCACCTAACAGCATCTTCTCCATGATGGACCATGTGGTGAAAAACGATGAAGCTGTCCAAGGTGTCATCTGTCTGGAGCAGATGGATAAGCCGCGAGAGTGGAGCGTCAACGAGCAGTCCTTCTCCCGTGCGGTGGCGGATGTCATCTCGATCATCTTGAAAGATGAATCACTGAAAAAAAACCAAAAGGTGCTCGAGGATGTAGAGGCCATGGCGCGCATCGGTGGCTGGGAGTTTGATCTCACCACCAAGACTCTTTCGTGGACGGCGGAAACCTTTCGGGTCCATGGACTGCCGGTCGATACCTTACTGACGGTTGATCTCGCCATCTCTTTTTATTCTCCAGAGAATCAAAAAAAGATTGCCGCCAATTTTGAGCGCTGTGTTCAAGAGGGCGTCAGTTACCGAGATGATTTTGAGATCATAAGTTTCGATGGTGTCAAAAAGTGGATCCGCACCAGTGGTGAACCCGTTCGGGATAGCTCGTTCACGATCGTCGCTGTCCGAGGAGTCTTTCAAGACATCACGAAAACAAAAAATCGTGAGTTGGAACTGTCCCAAACCCGCGATCGCCTGAAGCGAGTGGTAGACTCCTCACCGACAGTGATCTACGAGTGTCTTAAAACAGGAGATCTCTTTCAACCCACTTACCTAAGTCATCAAGTGGGTCAACTCACAGGTTTTCCTCCGGAAGAGTTTCTGGGAAAAAAGGGGCTACCCTTTGGTGAGCTCATCCTGACTGAGGATATTCCCCTTTGCTTGGCCAGCATCAAACAAGCATTAGAAGAAGATGGCCATTACGAGTTCCGCTACCGCTTGCGCTGCCGCCAAGGTGACATCCGTTGGGTGCTAGATAAGGGAACTATTAACAAAGAGACCGGCCTCATGAACGGGGTGCTCCTCGACATCACTCATGAGCGCGCTCTGGTGCAGAACCTCCAAAACGTCAAAGATGCCTTGAACGAACTCGCGATCATTGCCATCACTGATACCAAAGGTGTGATCACTTACGTGAATAAAACTTTTGAGCAAATTTCTGGCTACAAGTCCCATGAGCTCGTTGGTCACACGCACCGAGTGATTAACTCTGGCTGCCATCCGACCGAGTTCTTCGAACAGCTCTGGGCGACCATCACCGCGGGACAAATCTGGCGCGGACAGATCAAGAACCGAAATAAGAATGGCGAGTTCTACTACGTCGACACTACTATTCACCCAGTGAAGAATGAATCCGGTGAGATCATTGAGTATTTGGGTGTGCGCACAGATGTTACCCGCAAGGTGCGTGAAGAGAGCGTCAGTCATTTTATCTCAAGCCTGAGTGCCTCGTTCATCGAGCTCTCAGAAGAGCCAGCGCAATTTTATGACAAGGCACTAAGCCTCCTATTGGAGTTGAGCGAAAGTCCCTTCGGGTTTATGGCCGAGATCCTGCAAGAGAAGAATGTTCCAGCCATCAAGATGATCTCTGGCTCCAGCGAGAGCACTGGCCTAGATTTCGAGAGCCTCAAGCCCCTTTTTCATCAGTTCATTTTAAAATTTGAGCCGTTCATCTCTAACCAATCCACGCTTTCCCCCACGCTTAAGTCCTTTGCTTTGATTCCCATCCAGCTCTCCGCTCATAAGCGGATGGTGGTTGTTGTGGCGAACCGCTCGAACGGGTATTTCACTCAATTCGCAGATTTCTTGGCACCAGCGCTGACAGTTATGGGTGAAATGGTAGATGCCATGAAGCTTAAGGAATCCCTGCGCTTGCAAATGATGATCTCTGAACACAACGCTAAGCTCGCTAGTATCGGTCAGCTTGCGGCCGGAGTTGGTCACGAAATCAATAACCCTCTGGCGATCATCAAGGGCATTCTCATGATGGCCAGCGAAGAGCTTGAGAGCGCGGGACTGCTTAATGACTCCGTGGGCAAGAAGTTCACTAAGATCGACGTGAGCATCGATCGCATCGCCAATATTGTGAAAGGTCTTAAAACCTTTTCTCGCTCCGGCGAGAGTGAACTCAAACAGTTTGATCTGCGGGAACTCATGCAAGAGGTCCAGGGCTTCTTCCAAGAGCTCTACCAGCGGGCCGGGATTGATCTCCAGTTCGATTTCGATTCGCAGGCGAGTTTGCCCGTGTTCGGCAACCGAGGCCGGGTTCAACAAGTCCTCGTGAATTTGATTGCGAACGCGAAGGATGCCACTGAAGGTGTCTCGAAGCCTCAGCTCAAAGTCAAAATGGGCTCTCGAGGTGGACGAATTCACATCGAGGTCAGTGATAACGGACACGGGATCCCAAAGGACATCAGCGAAAAGATCTTTGATCCCTTCTTCACAACTAAAGACGTCAATAAGGGCACGGGCATCGGTCTCTCTCTTGTGCTCACCATCATCAAAGAGCACGCTGGCGACATTAGCTTTGACTCCGTCGTGGGGAAAGGAACGAGTTTTCACTTCTCATTGCCCATGAGTGATCAACGAGTGAAGCCCGTTGAGGTGGTCGAATCTCGTCCAACAATCCAGGTGAAAGAGAAGCTACGAGTCTTGGTGGTCGACGATGAAGAGGATCTACGAGAAATCCTTCAGCAAATTTTCTTGCGCCTCGGTTTTGAGGTGGAAGTGGCTTGCGATGGGAGTGAAGCGCTCACCAAGCTTTCTCAAAAGAAGGTGGATCTGGTGATTTCTGACTCGAAGATGCCTCTGATGAGTGGGCCTGATCTTCTAAAAAAAATTAAACAACTCTACGGTTCAGCGGCGCCCCGCTTTATACTAGTCAGTGGGGATTTGAATCTGGCCGAGAGCAAGTTTAGTGAACAGATCAAGCCAGACGACGTGCTCATGAAGCCCTTTAGAATTGAGCTCATCAAGTCTAAAATTGCTACTTTCTTCCCACAGATCCTCCAATAGAGGGGCTGCCCATTTTTTGGGCCAGCCCAACTCTAACGCAGCGGGCCTTCTGTGTTAATGGCTTGATTATTTGATCTGAGATTGGAGTGATGTTAAAATTTTATTAACTTAAGACTCTTTGACCAAAAGTACTCCATGTCGGATAAAAAAGTTCTTTTTATTTTTCCACCCTGGTTGCCTGGGTCTTCGCAGGGACCTTACCTGGCGCCGCACTTGCTGAGTACAATTCTTCGATCCAAAGGCTTCACGGTTGATAACATCGACTTGAATCTTCGGATGGTTAAAACGCAGACCACAGATACGGTGTTTCTTAAAAAGATCATCGATCACACCCGCGACCTCCCGGAACAAAACATCGAAACGGAGACTTTCCTCGAATACGCCACTTCCGCACTGGAGAAAGAGCTGCGCGGTATCCGAACTCACCAGCTTGAAAAGGTGGCCATCTCCAATTCGATTAAGCACATCTACCTGAAAGACACAAAGACCATCAAAGACTACAAAGAAAGAGGCCTTAATACTCTACCCATGATCTTGGAACTCTATCAGCGAGTTCTCAATGAAGTGGAGTTTGACGGGAGCACTGTTTGCATCAGCGTCGCCTTCGGGGAACAGTTGCCCTTCGCTCTGGATTGCGCGAGCCATATTCGTAAGAAATCACCGGGCACCAAGATTCTTATCGGTGGAGCCCAGATCTCTTTACTCCCGCAAGATTTGATCGACGAACTTATCCGCTTCAAGCTCTTCAATGTGATCTTCACGGGCTACGCGGAAGATAAGATTGCCGAGGTCGTCGAGCATTGCCCTGAGGAATTTTGTACTGCCGTAACCACGGGCTCGCCAGCGACGGGTAAGATGCTGGACCAGCTTCCGTTTACAGAATTTGATAACATGAACGAGTACGATCTCCCCGCGCTCCCAGTGATGGTGAACAAAGGGTGCTACTGGGGCAAATGTACTTTCTGTGACTACACTCTGATGGGAGACCTCGGAGGCTTGCGCTATATCTCTCGCTCGGTGGACATCGTCTACGAGGAGATTAAATCCCTACGCAAGAAGTATCCTCACCAACTCATCACGCTCATCTCGGATGCGGTTCCACCGAAGTTCTACAAAGAGCTGTGCCAGAAGGCGAACACCGAGAATTTCCCGCTGCGCACACTCTCGTACATGATCAACAATAAGAATCTCACTGAAGAATTTTTCATTGAAGCCTCGAAGGCGCAGATCGCGAAGATCGTCTTTGGGACCGAGTCTTTCAGTGATCGAATCCTAGGCCTCATGAAGAAGCAGGCTTCACGCCAAGACATCATGAATAATCTCGAGTTGGTGAAGAAGTATGACATCAACGTCACGGTAAATCTGATTCCAAATTATCCGACCTCGACCTATGAGGAGGCCCTGGACTCCGTGGCCATCGTTGAGCACTACAAGAACGTGATCTCAAGCATCACTCCCTTTAAGTTCTATCTTTCAGCGAACACTGAAATGGATCAGAACCCGGAGATGTATGACCTGAAAGTCGACGAGCGCACACCCTACATGAAGGACACGAGTAACGGTTATCACTCGAAGAATTTCACGGTGAAGAAGTACATGACTCCCGCCCAAGAGGACCGAGTCTACTCAAACCTTCGCCGACTCCAGGTTGAGTGCCGCAAGAATTACCGGCGTCGGGATTTTAAAAAGAAACTTCAAGAGTTTGGTTTGTCGCGCTTGATTGTGACCAACAACTTCAATTTTCATCACTTCAAAGGGCACTATTATATCGTGTCTCTCTTCGAGAAGATTCGTATTAAGGTAGCGGAGGATGATGTTGGTCTGGTGAAGCAGATCATCGAAGAGAAGAAGATTCCTAACGAACTACTCATTGAAGAAAACTACGGCTGGCTCGAAGAGTACTACGTAGCTTCCTTCTTTGATTTCAATCGCGATGAGGTTGATTACCTCACTGGCATAAACTAGTAGTTAAATTCGACAGCGATACCCAGGTGGTCAGAGAATCCTTCGGCCGTTACGAAGTCAAAGCGATTGGGAACCATCGTTCCTTGCTCTTTCTTGAGGACGAAATCTCTATTCATGATCTCCACCGTGCTGAGCTTGGGCTTAATAGCTGAAGCCTTGTGAACGAAGACGCGGTCTAAAGAGCCCCACTCGCCTCGGAAGAAGTGTGTTCCAGGGTGAAGGGTGTAGCCAGCTTTTCTGGCGAGAGCCACAACGTCCTCAAAGTTCTTGAGGAAGCTTAGAGGATAGGGAACTTCGCTTTCGATGGTGTTAAAGTCACCAGCGGCGAGGATAAGGTCTGCTGTTTGAGTGTGGCGCTCGGCAAGCTTTGAGAGCTGTTCGGCTGAAGCCACGCGATGAGAAGTTGGGTTTCCTTGGCTTGGCCAGTGATTATTAAAAAGTACAACTTTCTGGTCTTCAACCTGGAGTTCAACTTCTAGAATCCCGCGGGTGTCGATGCGATTGCCATTGATAATGAGCGAGTGAATCTGAGAGTTCACGATCGGAAAACGTGAGATGATACCGACGTCGATTCCACGCTTGTCGTCGCCTTCGAGGAGAGCAATGTGCTGGTAGCCCATGCCGCTCAAACCCTTTGAGACGAGCTTTGAGAGAACATTTTTGTTTTCAACTTCTTGTACAAAAATAATGTCTGGGCCCTTACCTGAGGCATCGAAAGATTTGATCACGCGGGCGATGCCCAAAAGTTTTTTTGTGAACTTCGCTTCGTTCCAGTCGAGGTTTAGGCACTGGTCTTTGTAAAAGGGAGATCCCATGGAGCGGCAGAAGTCAGCGTGGCCTTTCATATTGCGCTTGGTAGCGACAGGCAGATAGGTGAAGTCATCTGTCCCATCATCAAAAGTGGTATCGAAGGAGTTTTCAATGTTGTACTGCATGATCTTGAGAGGCTTGGCGTAGAGCGAAAAAGAAGAGGCAAGCACAATCAAAGTGATAAGACGTGTAAACATGAGTCCCCCTGTAAAAATTACCCAAAGTTTAGATTTTCCAAACTGAGATG
>JAJTIF010000296.1 GCA_021299675.1 Pseudomonadota bacterium
AATTTCTCTTCTTTTTACTTTCTCCGCTTCTGCACAGCTACCGGAATCAGAAATCCGTGAACTTTTTGAAAAGTACGATCGCCTCATGGCCGGGGAGAAACAACAGAGCAAAGAAGTCTTCACCTATGAATTCCTTCAAGAGTTTGATGCGAAGGGGCTGAATTACAAGAGAGAAAAGTCAGACTACGTTTTAAATATCCAACAGGGCAGCGTGAACAAGAATTTATTTTTTGTGAAACGTGTCTTTGATAAAGAAGCCAGCGATAAAAACGCAGCCACATTCATTATCGTCAAGGAGAAGAACTCCTGGCGCATCCAAGGGACGATCAGCGATGATTTATAAAATTCTCCTCCTCATGCTTATGGTCAGTTGCGGCAAGATCCAGGAGGTCCAAGATAGTTTTATCGCCATGAGCGGAAACAACTCACTAACTCAAGTTGACGTGCGGATCGGCTTCCTTGAACGCTCCCCCAATGGAACACTCTCAGATGACGTGGTGGAATTCGAAAATACTCAGTACCGCGTGATGAGCATTAACCCTGAGGTGGCCAGCAGCTATCAGCAATTTCCCCGTGGTCAGAGAATCCCTGTCTACTTTAAAGGAAGCTTTGCCAGACGCTCAGGACTGATGAGCACCAATCCCAGCATGGTGGTCGATGCGGTTGCCCTTGAGGCAATCATTCAGCGCTAAGCTATTTGGCGAGGTAGGAGAGCTCGTCTTGGAAGCGATCCATTTTCTTTAAGAGAGCCTCTGAGGTGTTCTCTGGCAACTCAACAGTGATGACGGGAATCTTTCTCTCTGCCCAAGCGTAACGACCAAGGCTTCCAGGGTAGTGGCCTAGCCGCTTCCATTTCATTGGCAGAAAAGCTGGCACTTTACCAGGACCGTCGTAATCAAGCAGCGCAAAAGGAATATGCAAGGAAGCGATTAAGTCTGGCTGATAGCTGTCGATGATTTTCAGCAAACACTGCATCTCTGGCTCCACGCCGGCCTTCTCACCGGGAAACTTGGCTTTCGGGCTCCCCGCTTTTTTCCAAGCTTCATGGGCAAGGGGATCCCAATTTTCCGTGGGGAAATGGCGATTGAGATCTACTCCATTGGCGTTGGTTCGGGTTTGGGCCTGCACACCATCTGGATTGACGACCGGAAGAATAAGCCAAGAATTATGAGGCTCGATGCGCATCAGGCGCTTGATCCAACGAAAGCCCATGTCACCGGCAGCGGGCTCGTTACCATGGATGAGTGAGAGCACGAGAATCTTTTTACCTTTGGGGTTCTTGGTTAATTTTTCAAACGATACAAGAGTCTCGCCGAGCTTTGAAACACAACCTTGAAGCGGAGTAAGCGCGGAGAAGACTTCGTCATGATTTTTATATCGCTCTCTCCAGGGAGAAGCCAAAACGATATGAGGAAATATAAGAGTTAATAAAATGAGGCGCATAAAAAAGCCTCCCCAAAGGGAGGCTTCCTAGTTACTTGTTAACGATACGGTCACGCCACGCTACCACATCTGGAGCGAGGTAATCATACTTCATGGCATCGATCGTGTACTGTGCAAACTCGTAGTCCTGGGTGTGTGTGAGACACTCAGTAGGACAGACTGTGGTACAAAGACCGCAGTAACAGCAAAGAGCTGTGTCGATAGTAAACTGAGTGAGCTTTAAGCGGATCGACTGACCGTTAGATGTCTTCTTGATCTCTGAGCCTTCAGGCAACTTCTCAGAAGAGATGTAGATACAGTCTACCGGACAGGCCATCGCACACTGAGTACACGAGATACAGTTTTGAGCATCATTGTAGAGACGGTGACGAGCACGCTCTGGTAAAACCTCTCTCACTTCCGGGTACTCAATCGATACGGGCTTTACCCCCCACACAAAGCGGAAAGTAATCCACATGCCTTTAACCGTCGTGGAAACACCGTTAAAGAGCTCAGCAAAATATGCTTTGAAAGCGCTGGGCTTGGCAGGGGCCTGAATTGTCGTGTGTGTGCTCATCGATCCACCTCTCCAAGAACGATATCAATTGATCCAATAGTCGCCACGAAGTCCGCAACCATCTGGCCTGGCGCCATGAGCGGGAGCATCGAGGTGTGTGTAAAACAGGGAGACTTAACTTTAAGACGGTACGGCTCTTTTCCACCCTTACTGATAAGGTGGATACCAAGCTCTCCGCGAGGACATTCCGAGCGAACATAGACTTCACCTTCAGGGAGCTTAATCACCTTTGGCACTTTACCCATGACGCTTCCGGGTTCAAGCTTATCCATCACCTGACGGATGATCTTGATCGATTCCTTCACTTCTTTCATGCGCACGATGTAGCGGTTCCAGCAGTCTCCCACCACACCCATTTCACCAGTGCCCACTGGCACATCAAAATCAAACTCTGAGTAGAGTGAGTAAGGAGCATTCTTACGAAGATCCCACTTGTAGCCAGAGCCTCTCAACACGGGACCAGTGGCTCCGTAATCAAAGCAATCTTGGATCGAGAGCACACCGACATTCGCGGTACGCTGAACGAAGATTTTGTTCATGGAAACGAGCTCGTGGTACATCTGAGTTTGCGGCTCGAACGCATCGAGGAATTCTTTCACTCGATCGATCTGGGAGTCAGTCCAGTCATTCCACACACCACCGATCCAGATGTAGTTATAAAGTAGACGCGCTCCAGAGATCTCCTCGAAGAGACGAAGAATTTTCTCACGCTCATCAAAAGCATAAAGGAAGGGAGAGAAGGCTCCAAGATCGAGAGCGTAGGTACCAAAGGCCATCAAGTGAGAGGCAATACGCTGAAGCTCACAGGTGAGAATACGGAGAAGTTCAGCGCGACGAGGAACTTCAGTGCCGAGCATCTTCTCGACTGCCATCACGTAGCCCCACTCCATGTTCATGGAGGCGAGGTAGTCGAGACGGTCAACAAAAGGAATGATGCCACGGTAGTCGAGCGCCTCACAGTGCTTCTCCATACAGCGGTGAAGATATCCCAAGTGAGGAATAGCGTGGGCGACGATCTCAGAGTCCGTCTTGATTTCAACTCTCAGAACTCCGTGAGTCGCCGGGTGCTGAGGACCCATATTGAGCGTCAGGAGGTCTGACTTTAGTTTTTCAGTATCTGCATTAATGGTTGGTTTTTCAGCCAAGCCATCGATGTCCCATTTATTCATCATTATTGCACCTTCCCCTCAGAGGCGTCGCTTGAAGCGGCCTCTTGTGCGCCTTTAATCATCTTTTGGCGGACAATAAACTCACGATCGGCCATGTTCATTTTACCCTCAGGGTAAACCGTCATGCCGTTGTAAACCTTCTGCGCCATGTAGTCTTTGCGAAGAGGAAAACCTTCCCAGTCATCAGGGCAAAGAATACGGCGGTGATCGGGGTGCTTGTTGAACTTCACGCCGAACATATCAAAACACTCGCGCTCCTGAAAATTAGCAGCAGGATAGAGATCACAAATGGTGTCCACGTTCGGACTCACGCGATCAGTGAGCTTGACCTTGAGGAGAAGCTGCGATGGTTTTTCGAAATCAAACTTAGCGAAGATGTAAACGACTTCCATATAGTCGACGTAGTCCACACCGCTGATAGCTTGCAGCACATTCATGGAGCCTGAGCTCTTCAGGAAAGCGGCGACTGCGTGAATCTTCGATGCTTCAACGTAGACACTAGAGTCAGACTTCGCATCAGGGGCATTGTGAACGGTGGCATTGGCCCCCGCAACGGCAGCATTAATTTTTTGCGCGAGTTCATTAAGCATGTTTCACCCACTTGTCACGGAGGAGTCTTTCATTGGCAATTTTCTTCTGAAGTGTCATTACACCTTCGATCAGAGACTCTGGACGCGGAGGACAGCCTGGAACATACACATCGACAGGGACCACTTCATCGACGCCTTTCAAGACGTGATAACCGTGCTGCCAGTAAGGGCCACCCTTGTTCGCGCATGAGCCCATGGAGATCACGTATTTTGGCTCAGCCATTTGCTCATAGAGCATCTTCACTCGCGTTGCCATTTTGAGTGTAACTGTACCAGCCACAATCATCATGTCTGCACGGCGAGGAGTGGCCATGAAGGCACCACAGCCGAAACGTTCAAGGTCATACTTGGCCGCACCGGTCGCCATCATTTCGATGGCGCAACAAGCGAGACCAAAAGTCATAGGCCAAAGTGAGTTTTTGCGACCCCAGTTGAGAAAGTCATCAACGGTGGTCAGGACGATGCCGTCTTGCATGGATTTAGCTCCAGATTTCAATAATAAGAATAGCTTAAGAGTAAAGCTTAGGGGCAGGCTCGTCAATCGACACTAGTTAGTTTTGAGAAATTCTTGGGCATCTTTGTTCGACATCTTGTCGAAACTTTTCCACTGAGGCGGGGGCCCGACCCTGCTGCATGTATGTGAGTCGACGGCGGTCGTTTTCACAAACCTTAGACAGGACTGTTTGATACTCTTGAATCGCAGCCAAGGGATAAGGAAGGCCATAAGCCGAGGAAACAAACTTTATTTTATCGTCTTTAAGTGCTGGAAAACTTGATTCGATTCCCCGCTCTTTTAGAATTTTTGAAATCTGAGTATGGAAGGCTCCCACATGATAGAAAAATTCTGCTGCGCGACTGCGGCTTACCTGTCCTTGCGAATCCTTGATCTGAGCACAATTCGAGTCCACTTGAACGTCACGCGTAAAAAGCTCACTCATCACTTGGCACTCTGTGACGAAAGCCTGGACTTCCCCGCCCCGCCCCTCAATCGTGGAGACGATAAAATCCTTAAGCGAGAAGTTGATGGTGTAAGGGTTAAAATTCTCTCGATACACATAGTGAGTCAGCTCGTGGGCCAGATCTAAAATCCCTTCCTTCCAGGGCATGTGACGATTCACATACACCAGGGAGCGAGACTCAAAGACCACATTCTCGGGAGATTCTGGATGAAACTTACGAATGAGCGTGGTGTCGGTGAGAGAGCTCTCCCCTGGCTTGATGACGTCAAGAAGTGTCAGGCCCTGTGAAGCCGCCTTACGGTGGGCCAGCTGGATTAATTTTTTACCGGTGTTCGATCGCTCGAGCAGCTCCAGCAGTCGAGCCACGTTGGTTTCTTCGGAGCTGGTCCACTTGGCCCAGTGGGTTCCCATGGGTGCTTCAACGATCAAAGTCTTCGCTGAGTGAGCAAAGACATTACAAGATAGGAGTGTGAGGAGAATCCACTTCATGACCTCCCTATCGACTTAAGTCGATGAGAGATTGATAGAATTACATCTGGGGCAGGGAGTAGGTAAAAATAGCCTTCTCTTTGCTAGCCGTTACATCGCCAAGGGCGCGAAGCTCGACCCAACTATTTTGCTCAGCTTTTCGAACAATGTGAGCCTTGTAGGTACCCGCCTTAACTTTGAACTCTCCCATTCGTAGCGTTCGAGGAAGACTCTGCCAAGAGCGAGTGTCCGCGCGTTCCGAATACTTTATGCCTTTGGAAGCTGCCAGGTAGGAGGCAATGGCCGCGTATTTGGCGAAAGGATTCTCTTTGCCATCCTTGTTCATGCTCTTGTACACCGTCATGGCGCCAAGGATCGCTGCCACATGCTTCATCGCCACCCGCACTCCCGTGCGCACGATGCGCTGTGAAGACTCCTCTTCAAGACTCAGCTTGGCGACGTCTTCGAGGTGGGTGAGAACATTGAGCGGTTGCTGCGTTTTTTCACCCTTCTCATTGGTGAGCTGCAACCACAGCTCTTGCGGGAGCGCTCCGGATTCAATAGCAGGAATTTCAAACTCAATCCCGAATTCATGCACGGCCACAGTCATGAGAGCATGGCGACCGCGGTAATCTCCATAGCTCGTGGTGCCTCGCGGATTGAGCCCTAACACGTTCACAGCAAACACCGCCAAGACTTCAGAGCCGATGCGAGCGATGTCTTGTTGCGTTTTTTTATCTTTGGAAAGCTTGGCAAGTCCCTGAACGCCGAGATTGATATCTTTGGCGATCTTGGCCGGAACCACCCCTTCCTCTAAAACCACGACGACGTTTCCAACTTCAGACTTTTTAAACTTGTTAATCTCATCGGCTGTGATGCCGAGCTGAGCGGTCAATGTCGACAGATCACTCGGGCGCAGTTTTTGGATGAGAGAGATGATTCGCTCGATCAGAAAATCCCGCGTGGAGGATGCTGTTGCGGTGGGAGCAATGTCTTTCACATCAGCAATGAACTGCCCTTTCTCCGTCAATGTCTCTGTTACGACTCCCACATACTCCGAAGACTTCGAGTTGAAGCTCGCATAGGTCGGCGAGAGATTCTTAAGGAGTTGAAAGCCATCCTTGTAGAGCTGAAGAGCAATCTGCTCGTCCGCACGAATGCCTGTGGCTTCGTGGACCTGCGCCGCTACGACCTTGGCCACCAGGTCATGTCGATAAATTGATTTCCCTTCGGTCGCTCGCTGCCACTCTTGGAAAAAACTATCCCAGGCCAGCAGTGCAGCCCGAGCAGAGAAAAGGTTTCGGCGCGGATCATCCCCAATTTTATTTTGATACATCTTCAGGTACGCCATCGCCTGATGGTAGAAAAGCCAGGAGCGCTCATAAGGAGATCCAAAAAATTCACCGGAGGCATCATTGAGGATCCACTTAGAGCCTTCTCGGGTCAGTGATTTCGTGTACTGAGCGTCCACCAGCTCTATGGCTCGATTGAAAAAGCCAACCGAGGCTTGGTAGTCCCCAGAAACATACGCCAGTCGTCCTTCTTCCATGAAATGCAGGAGTTGTGAGTTCGTGCTCTTCGTAAGCTCTGCCTTACTCAGAATCTCCCGAGCTTTGGCGAAGTCCCCGATAGCAAAAGCCTCCCGATAAGCCCGGAGAGTATCTCGCTCGCCGGTTCCACAACCGACGAGCAAGATAAGAAGAAGAAGGTGTTTAAGCATTAGAGCCCTAGGCTCGATTTCTCAGAGTACTTAAAGACCTGAGTACGAGCACGCATCACCTCAACGGCTTTCTCGATGTTCGTCATGCGGATGTTGACGGAGTATTCCTTAACAGTTTTCCCGTCTCTTTTTTCCGGCTTCATGTAAACGTTACCGAAAATCATGATGTCAGCCCCAGTTTGCTTGCCGACTTGCTTGGCCGTCTTAGGGTCCACCATGCCGTCATTCTGGTACTTCACTTCACCCAGGATCTTCTCGCGAGCAGCTGCATCGACCAAGACAAAGTCACCGGACGCAGAGAGCTCATTGAGGAGTTCATCGTTCATGTCACCAATCGGAAAATAGGCTTCAGAGGTTTGGTTCTGAACTTCCGCGATGAAAAGCTTCGGTGGCTCTCCGCCCTGCTGAGCGAGGTAGCGCTGGAAACCTTTGTGGGCTTGAATCTGCTTAAGGATATCAGCCACAGCTAGCTTCGTATCCGCGCTCATCCAGTTGTCCGTGATGCTGAGGCCCTTCTCATCGGAAGTCTGAGCGTCTACACGTTTCGCCTTAAAACTTCCGCATGATGCCGCAAGCGATAAAACACCAATCATTAATACGAGTTTCATAGGGTCTCCTTATGCTTCACCACGACGAGCTTTCAAAAAATCTTCATCCACTTTATCTAAAGCTTTCTGAACTTTTTCTTTCATCTCGACGTCTTCAGTTTTATTGACGATTTCTTCAGATGCCTTGTTAATTGCTTCTCTCAGCACCTCTTTATCCATTCTCACTTGGACAGCACATGTGAAGCCGATGTAGTCCTTCGGAGCGCCCTTGGACTTCATGAACTGGCGCTTCTCCCAATAGGTCTTCGTCACCGCGGCACCGTGCACGAGGCTCTGCACTCTTTCACTGAGGTTGTTGGAAACATAGTTACGAAGCGCCTGAGTGCGTGGTGAGTTCGGATCGATCGCCGCCTGACCTTCTGTGCTCTCGGCGAGAGTCTTCTGGATGAAGGTTGTGATTTCTGCGGCAACATCTGCACGAGCATTGGCCTTCGCAAGGTTACAGGCAATTTCACGGTTAACTTTCGGCTCTGTTTCAAAGGCAAACCAGCGGTACTTCTCTTCTTTCTTTTCTTGCTCAGCCCAGGCTTCGACGTCTTCGATCCACGCCGGGCGGAAGTTTGAGGACGCGTCTTTTACTTCGAAGTCCTTAGCAATCGTTTCTGTGTTATCGACTTCTTTTACCTTTCTCTTCGAGGAACATCCAACAGCGGTCACCAGGGCGGCAACCAGACACAAAGACATCCATTTCATATTTCTCTCCTGGTTAGTCTTGTAAATTAAGTTCATGTAGTTTTTCTTCCATTTCTTTAATGAGTACTGCTCGCGCCTTCATCTCACAGTCCACCTTTGAGCGACCGGTGGCAGTGGTGCTCACACTCAAGCCGCCGATCTTAGCTCCGGCCTTAGAGATGTTTGTCATACTGAGGTTGAAGAACCACTTCTCAAACCCGGCCACATTCATGTGCTCTTGCTTCGACGTCATCTGGGCCTGAAGTCTTGCTCCCGTGTTCAAACTAAAAAGACGATAGCCTGAGTTGGTTAAACGGGCCTTGAGGTGCGCTTCATACTCACTGGGGAGATTGAGGATCTCGAGCGCCAAGGGCACTTCTGCTTTTCTGGACTGATACCATTTCTGTAGCTCACTGGCCGTGGGAGAAAACGGAATCCTTCCTGCATTGATAATATTGTAGCGATCGTTCAAGCCCTCTCGCACTTGGAAAAGCTCCCACATGCGGGCCCAGGCTGTGCGGTCTCTGCGCTCCCAAAGTGCGGACAATTCCGCTTGAACTTTGTCTAAGGCTGCCTTGAGGTTGGCACTGGCCTTCTCTTTGTCGAGCGAGGCGAGGGCATAGCTCATATTTTGATAACGATGTTTTTTGATGACCTGAGCGGCTTCGAGGGTTTGTTTGACTTCATCTCTGACAGTGGTTTGAGCGAGCTCCGTGGCTTGCGCCAAACTTTGATGACCAGACACAGTCATAGTGGAGCTGGTTGAGGCTTCAATTTTTGTTTCAAAAATTGCGGCAAGGGACTTCATGGCATTGGCTTCTGCGATGGTGCCAGTCTTCCCCTCTCCAGAAGCGCAGAGCTGCCGCTCCTCCATACACTCCTCCATGGGTGCATAAGCCCACGCAGGGACCTCCGCCGCATGGTCGCTCGTTTGAGGAGACTTTGGCTTAAACAAAGCACAGCCTGTGGAAAGCAAAAGGAGCGCACATATTATCTGTCGCAAATCGAAGTCCTTTGAAATGCATTCATTTTCAAGTGGGCACTGATTAAAGTCAAACGAGATCAAGCATTGTGCCGCATGGCAAATGAGCCTACTTTGCGAAATCTTAACCTTCCCTATCTGATGACAGCGCGTTATCTTGGGCCCATGGGAAAAATTCTTATCATTGAAGACGAAAGGGACATCAGAGAGCTGATGAAGTTCCAACTCAATTCATCAGGTTATCAGGTCACAGATGTTGACTCTGCTGATAAAGCAATCGAACTCCTCGAATCAGGGCAGAAGATCGATCTCATTCTTGTGGACTGGATGCTCCCGGGAATGTCAGGGATCGAGTTCACTCGACGAGTGAAAGGCCATAAATCATTCAAGACGATTCCCATCATCATGGTCACCGCTCTTACACAACCAGAAAATATTGTGACGGGCCTGGATGCTGGCGCTCAAGACTATCCCACCAAGCCCTTTGATTTGGACGTGTTGCTCGCCCGTGTTCGCGTGCAACTGCGAGCAGTCCCCACCATGAAGGAATCAAAGCCTCTCATTTTCGATGAGCTCGAGATTGATCTGGCGAAAGTGAAAGTGCAGG
>JAJTIF010000131.1 GCA_021299675.1 Pseudomonadota bacterium
AGGTCTTCCACTTGTAGACTTTCTTGGACAGGGACCCATTGGCTTTCACATAATGAATACAGTAATCCGCGACCAGCTTTTGTGATTTCTTGGTGGTTGAGCGAAGCTCAAGCTTGACCTCGATGCCTTGACCCAAACGATAGTACTTCTTGTTCAAGGAAAAGGCTTGGATGCTGACCTCTGCGCTGGACTTCATACCCAAAAGCTTCAAGGCTGCGGGATCACCTTTTTTTATCAAGGTTCTCAGAGCGTGGCGGGTGTTCCAATCGATCTTCGCTTTGTGCTCTGTCGGGCAATCTTTTTTCCAGAGCCTGAGAGTGGCGACCACGACTGATGGGTGATGCTTTGAGATGTCATTGAGGTGATTAGCCACACTCTTACGCACATAGAGTTCCTCGTCGTACCTCAAGAGTTCAAGCAAGGGCAGAGTATGCTCCGGCTCGCGCACGAAGAGAGGGATCTTCTCGCCCCAGGGCAGAAGAGGCCTTGAGCCCTCGGAGACCCAGCGGCGCACGTGGTGGTTTGAACTTCGAGCAAACGTTTTAAAGCTCTTCAGCACCAGGTGTGGGTCTTTGAGAAAAAAAGGGCGCACGGCAAACTCGGAGGTGAATTTTTGTGTCAAAAGAGACATGGTGGCGAGGGACTCTTCAAAATGCTCTAGGCCCTGAGAGCCAATAAACTCGGAGAAAGGCCAGAGTGAGAAGCCCGAGACTTTATCGCGCTCGAGCACTTTTAAAATAATCTTGAGGGCTTCGGGGTAATCGGTGGGAAGGAGGGTGGTGAGTTCTTGAGCAATGAGTCGCACCCGTGCCTTGAGTTCCAAGGGGCCCAGTTGAGCCGCGAGTTGGTTAAATTTTTTCTGGTTAAAGTTGGGATAAACAGCAGCGAGCTCTGAGCCTAAAAGCTTCACCACATCCGTGTTGATCCAGTTTTTAAAAGCACTTTCTTCACTCATGAAACTAAAGTACGATAAAGCTTCATTAACCGCAAGGGACTCGCATGCAAAGAAGAAATATCATCACTTTTATCCTCATTGCCTTATGGTTTATGGCTGCCATGGCAGCACCGATGATGTTTGCGAATCCATCTCCCTCTGACTACCTCTTCCTCGCCAACTCGGTCTCAGCCCTTTTTCTATTCCCTCTTTTGATTGCCATCCTTTACATGTTTAAGCGCTGGTCTTTTTTTGGTTTTCACCCTTTTCTCTTTGGCCCCACACTCATCGCCTTTAGCCTGGTTGGCTACTTCGGCGTCGGGGTATTTAATTTCTCCTATATGGTGTGGAAAGGGGTAGACCCCTATGGTTACACCCAAGTAAACCAAGTGGTGCTCTATGCGGGACAGCCCATCAAAGAGATTGATCCGAAAAGTTTTGAGCTGGTGCCAGGACAGGCAGAGGTTGATGCCAAGGATGAGAAGTCTTTTTATCTACGCGGTCAGCGCGTGAAGAGTGTAGAG
This sequence comes from Pseudomonadota bacterium, assembly GCA_021299675.1. Taxonomy (GTDB): domain Bacteria; phylum Bdellovibrionota; class Bacteriovoracia; order Bacteriovoracales; family Bacteriovoracaceae; genus UBA6144. Next base: position 1,459 of record JAJTIF010000131.1, read on the forward strand.
TAAGCTCAGACCTAGTCCCACACAAAAAAGTGTGTTGCGGATAAAGTATGTCGCCCCCAAACAAATCAATAAGACAATAAATCGCTCTTTGCCAGCTATCAAATCCAGCTGCCCCTGGTGAAAGAAGGTAGCCGGTATAAAGATAGCAGGAAGAATCGCTGCGGGAATAAAAGTGAAAAGCTCGCGGGTAATGGGCGTAATCTTCAGTCGACTGGCAAAGGCGATAAACGACCCCCGGATACAGACAGTGCCAATGATCATGAGCAGTGTATTGGTCAGAAAATAATTTTGCTCAATCACACTTTTCTCCTTTTAATTAACACCCACGCCACGCCGATGGAAATCAGTGCGGTGGTGATGAGGCCGGTGCGTAAGGGCATCGGATAAAGGAGAAGGGAGAGAAGTGAGCTCACGAGGGCCACGAGCTTGTGGTTATTAGTTTTAAGGCTTGGAATGAGTAAAGCCACAAAACTCAGGGGAACAGCGTAATCTAGATTTAGGCTCGCCGGAGCGATATTCCCGAAAACGTAACCGATAAGTGTAGAGCTGTGCCAGAAAAAGAACATGCCCAGAGCAGAGCCCAAGTAGAAGCGTATGGCATCCTCGTTGGTCTCAAAAGAGTCGGAGTGCGCGCTCATGGCCGCATAGCTTTGATCGGTTAAAGTGAACGAACAAAAGACCTTGATCCACCAAGGAGCCTTCTGCATATAGGGCGCTAGGGCGGCGGAGTAGAGGAGGAAGCGGATGTTGATGATCAGTCCCGTGCCCACAACCACAAAGACCGCGGTCTTGAGTTTCATAAGTGGTATTGTGGCCAGTTGGGCAGCTCCTGAATAGAGAGCGACATTCATAAAGAGCGCCTGCCAAAAGGGAAGTTGTGCCTCAGAAAAAGTCGCGCCCATGACGACTCCGAAAGGCAGAATGCCGGAGACGATAGGTAGGATTGAAAGAAAGCCGCGTTTGAGTGGGGTCATCTGGTAGTCATCTAGTATGCTCTTGATTAGAATTTATTATTCTCTAAGACCGAGGACTTGTCCATGCACATGCTCTTACGCACCCTATGGGGCTTTCTCCTTAAACCTTTCCTTAAGCCACGAGCTCCGGGTGAAGCCCATAAGATTTCCATGCGAGTCTGGCCCACGGACATCGATGTGCTCTGGCATGTGAACAATGGCATGTACTTCTCCTACATGGACTTTGGTCGCTGGGACATGATTTTTCGTAACGGTCTGTATGACCGGGTCATCAAAGCCGGCATGTATACGGTTGTCGCCGGCGAGATGATCCGCTTTAAGCGCTCTATTGGGCTGTGGAAAAAATTTGACCTCGTGACCGAGCCTCTAGGTCACGATGAGAAGTATTTTTTTATGCGCCAGAAGTTTTTTGTCAAAGGGGAACTCATGGCAGTGGGTCTGGTTAAGGTGCGCTTTGTGAGGCGCAAGGGAGGATCAGTTCCAAGTTCTGATATTCTCAAACTCTTCCCGGAAAACCTGCAGTCCCAGCTAATTAACTTGGGAGACCGCTGGTACGGGTTGGAGAGTGAATTTTTTTGACCCCTCATAAGTCTTAGTGCTAGGTTCTGAGCATGCGTTCATTCTACGGATTTACTCTCGAGGGGCTACGAATGGCCCTCACTCAAGCTGGGCTCGCGCCCATCGGTGCCGCTCGACTCTTTAACTGGCACTACAAACACAAGCACACTGAAGCTTGCACCACGGATCTCGCCCAAGCAACCATCCAGTTTGTGAAGGACCACATCTCTTTTGACCTGCCTCAAATTGAGCAGGTGCAGGAGAGTGATGACCGCACCGTCAAATTTCTCTTTCGCCTGGCCGATGGAAAAAAAGTGGAAACAGTTCTCATTCCCTCATTCAAAAAATACGGCATCTGTCTTTCATCGCAAGTGGGCTGTGCCATGAAGTGCAGCTTCTGCCATACGGGTCTGCAGGGTCTGGAGCGGCATCTTGAGACCTCTGAAATTGTGGGCCAGTATCTTGCGGCACAAGGCTGGCTCAATGAGCACCGCCCCTCTAATAATCGCATCGCGACCATCGTGTTCATGGGACAAGGTGAGCCGCTCCATAACTTTGATGCGGTCAAAGGAGCGATTGAGATTTTTCTCTCGCAATACGGACTTTCTCTGGCTGCAGATAAGATCACGATCTCCACGGCAGGGTTCCTGCCCGGACTCAAGCGCTGGAAGGATGAGATGCCGGATGTGAACATCGCTCTCTCACTGCATTCGACGATCACAGAGAAGCGCAACAAACTTATCCCGATAAATGCCAAGTATCCCTTCCAGGAGATCATCGCTCTTGTGGACGAGCTCCCAAAAAAATCTAAAGCCGTGGTTATCTATGAGTATCTCGTGACCAAGGGCTTTAACGATTCCGAAGCCGATGCCCGGCATCTGGGAGAAACCCTCAAAGGGAAGCGGGCCTTTGTAAACCTGATTCCCTTTAATCCTTTTCCCGGTGCCGATTATGAGAGGCCTGAGCGCAGTGGAGTAGATGCAATTAAGAAGATCCTGGAAGACTACGGAGTGCCCTCACTGGTTCGCTACACCAAGGGCAGTGACATCCTTGCGGCCTGTGGCCAGCTTAATTCAAGGTGAGTTTTATTCTATATCCTTGAGACTCAGATTCCAGCGGCAACGAGGATTTACGACGTGGTCCAAGAACTCCTGATCCGAGCTGTATCTTAAGAATACCTCTTTATCGGCATCTTCAGCGTTGACCCAGATAAGTTCTTTGGGCACGTAACAAGTCTTCCCTTGGTGGGTCAGGGTGGCATCTTTGATGCGCTCATGGCGGTTAAAGGCTTGGGTGTAGATATGCTCGGGGGTTCCGGCCCTGCGGTCCACGCGGATCATGATGCCGCGCCCCTGGTACTCGAGACCCACGAATTTGCGGTCGTGGCGGCTAGCGGTCATGTCCATGGGGAGTTCTTTGAAGACACCGTCTACAATTTCTCCTGTGACTGTTTTGACATCGATGGTTTCACTGGTGACAAGGGTGATGCGACGGAACTGCTCGCCATTGAAGTGGAAAACTTCCATCGACGGAATCACTTTTCTTGGCAAAAGGACGATGGTTGTTTCCAGGAGATCATGGGACATCTGACTGGTGAGTCCGGAGTTTTCTGTGATTCTGATGTGAGCGTTGTGCACATGGCGCTGCGGGAAC
>JAJTIF010000113.1 GCA_021299675.1 Pseudomonadota bacterium
AAGAGGAGATACCCCCCTTGCACAGTGATGGAAGTGAAGGTGCCCACGAGTAAGAAAAAGACCGCGATCGTGGTCAGAGTGGTCATACGCGGATGAGAGAGAAGCATAGCAGCACCTTAGGGTTGTTTCTTTAAATTATGCACCAAAAGTCGTAATGTGTAAGTCCTATGAAGCCAAATCTTAAAATCATGCTCCCCCTTTTGCTGGTGATCCTGGTCGTGCAGTTTTTTCTGGTGCGCCACTTCGTGTCTAGCTCCAATGAGAAAACCCAAGCCGTCGTGGGAGAAGTCGACACCTCGATCCCTCATCCCTCTACTCGCTACGACGCTCCGGAGATCATTAAGGTGACCCTCTATTCCTTGAAGCTTAATGATCTGCCCACGGAAAACTCTGGCCTCAAAACACTCTGGCAGTTTTTCTCGCCCACTTTTAAACAGGCGATCCGCGATAAGGCCCTGATCGAACCCTATCTCACCACCGAGGTGTTGGTGGCGATGAAAGATTACGAGACCTACGAGATCATCCGCCAAACTGTCGCCGAAACAGAGGCGAGCTTTGAAGTGAAATTCAAATCCAGCAATCGCCTCGATCGTGTGGTGGATTTTCGCTTAAAGAAGATTGAAGACCTCTGGCTCATTGAACGACTGCAGCCGCTCAAATGAAAACACTACTCATCTCACTTTTACTTTTAAGTCTACGTGCCCACGCGGAAATCTTCGTGGGGACTGGTTTATCCACCACCACCCAAGGACGCTCCGTTCCGATTCTCTATCTCGGAGCTGATACGCCTCAGTACGCGGCGATCTTTAGTTCGGTGGGTGTGAAAAATGATGTCTATTACCACTCAGCCTATCAGGTCTCGTACTTCAAGCAGACGGATCTCGATCAATTCTGGTGGGGGAAAATCCGTGCGGGTTTTGGCGGCGGACTTCACTATGCTAAACGTGGGCTCCAAGATGGCACGACAGAAGAAGAAGCCAGTGACTTCAGCCTTGGCCCTTCGGTCAGAGTCAGCTGGCAGGTCGCACCCTGGACGGTGATTGGGATCGAATCGTTCACTGGGATCGGGAGTGTGAACATCATTCTTCTTTCGAGCCAGCAGATCACGACTATGTTTCTGGGGGTGAGATTTTGAAAACTTTTATTCTCTTCTTACTCCTTCTCATCTCGAAGCCTGCTAGTGCCATGCCCGATGAGAAATGGGGGCATTTGTATGTGGGGTTCGTTGAGCTCTTTAATCCCATGTCCTATCGCATCGGGCATAAGACCTGGGAGATTGGCATGGTCAATAACGGCGCCTTCGCCCTGAATAAACTTTTCTATAAAGGCAACATCTACGCCACCTTCGGACCCTCCATCACCACAGGTGGGGTCGGCTTCTACGGAGGCATGGGGTATGAGACAAGATTCTGGGGTATTTTTAGTTTCCGCGCCGAGATGAATGGTGCGCAGAGTTTTTCTAACTACGGCACGGGTGGCTTTTTGGTCGGCTTCACCCTCACTCTATAGGAGATCGTGATGAGATTTAATAAACTCACTCTGCTTTTATTTGTCTTCATGGCCAGTGGCTTTCGTCTCCTGACGGACGCGAAGTGGAACACCACGCCTGCCTCTCCTACGCTCTGGGTGCGCTACTGTGCAGACCTTAACGACAAGTTCATCAGTAACAACGATCTGCCTACCTCCGATCCGCTGGTGGGGACTAATCTTTCTGTGGTCGAGGCGCTCACGAGCATCCGGACGAATTTTAATAACATCGACAATTCTTTTATCCGACTAGCGGCGTACCCGGCGAACCCTTCAAGCCCTCCGGCTCCAGAAACAGGTGATGATGCGTTTACCGTGGGCCTAGCAGCCGCGAGAACCATTGATATCTGCAGCGTGACCCCCACCAATCCTTTTCAGGGGGGCGAGGCGCGGCCGGTGATTTCCGGCAGCACCATCACTGGATGTAAAATCACGATGAGCACGAAAAGTCTTAAGAGTGCCAAAGAATACATCGGGACTCTGACTCACGAGATTGGCCACTGCCTGGGTCTGCATCACCCGCAGGAAACAAAGAACGCGATCATGAGTTATCACCGTGACCGGGATAAATATCGCCTGATGATCGATGATAAAATGGGTTTGATTTTTCAGTACCCCAAAGCGGGCATTGATGTGAACGAGAGCGCCACCTTCGGCCTCTCCTGCTCCAAACGCTAAAACGGTGCCAGCCTCCGCGGTGCCAGCCTCCTCGGTGCCAGCCTCCTGTTTTGCAGTTATGAAAAAAGCAGCTGGCACCATCCCCTATCACTAACACTCGCTCTCTCGCCTGAACTATCTTGGCCCCTATGCCAAGAAAAAATCTTATCCGCTCTCAAATTCATCCCTACCACGTCACCACCCGCTCGAACAATAAAGAGTGGTTCACTCTTTCGATGCCACAGATGTGGAAGATATGCCTGGATGGTTTGAAGCGTGCAAACGAGCGGCACCCGGTTAAGATTCATGCGTTTGTCTTGATGCAAAATCACTATCATCTCATGCTCACGACGCCGGACGCGAATGTAGATAAGTTTATGTATGAATTGAATTATCATATCAGTCGCACGGTGCGGATCCGGACGAAGAGGATAAATCACGTGTTTGGTCAACGCTATAAGTGGAGCTTGATAGAAACGAGGGACTACCATCTGAATGTCATTCGGTATGTGTATCAGAATCCGCTTAAGAAAAATCTCGCAATACGATGCGAGGACTACCCCTATTCAACGCTTTTTTATTATGTCAGAAAAATTGATCTGGGGTTTCCTCTCACAGAACCTTTGATGGGCGAATCTCCGCTTGTTCTTGATTGGTTCAACCAGCGGGTGCAGAAAGCGCTTGAGGAGCAGGAGGCCATGCTTATGAAAAAGACAGTCATCTCCTAGCAAGGTGCCAGCCTCCTTCACGTGAATTCATGAGCTTGTGCTGAGATTTTAATATATTTCATATATATGCTATAATCAAAAAGGTTTTTGTGAAAAAAGGAATTGTTTGGCTCCCAGAAGATGAAAGTAAGAATCTTCACCTGTATGACCTGAGCTTTTCTAAGGCAAAAGAGGCGATATTAAACTCAATGACGCTTAGAATGCGAAACATAGACGGAGACTATACTTATATTGGACCAAACGATGAGCTCTCTGAGATCTACTTGGTTTATGCAATTGCGGACCAAGGATTCACGAGGATTAAATTTGCAAGGCGTGCCACACCAAATGAAGTGAAAGGTTTTTTTGACAAG
>JAJTIF010000057.1 GCA_021299675.1 Pseudomonadota bacterium
GCACCGCCAAGCCCTCACTGCAGGAGCGCTCGCTTGTGCCTCACCACCTCTTTGACGTCGCTTCCATCGTAGCGCCTTGGAGCGCGGCGGATTTCGTCAAACAAGCTTTGCCGGTGATCAGTGCGATCCATGAAAGAAAAAAACTTCCGATCCTTGTGGGCGGATCGGGCTTTTATCTGCAGGCCCTGGTAGAGGGTATGTGGGATTCCCCTACGACCCCTGTGGAAATCCAAGCTAAATCCGATGAATTGTACCAGCAGGCAGGCATCGATCCCTTCATTGAAGTGCTGCGAGTCCACGATCCCATCTCCCATCAGCGACTACATGCCAACGATCACTACCGCATCCGCCGTGCGACCGAACATTTTTGGACCCATGGCTCGCCCTTTTCTTCGGCAAAAAACAACTTCCAATCTCAGCACACCCAAGGCTGGGATGTCTTCCATGCCTACCTTGATATTCCGAAAGAGGACCATTGGAAAATCATCGAAAAGCGAAGCCAAAAGATGTTGGAGCTTGGGCTGGTCGAAGAGGTGCGAGAGCTTCTTCAGCAAGGCTACATCGGCACGGAGAAGCCGCTTCAGTCGATAGGGTACAAAGAGACAATTGATTGGATTCAAGGAATCTACGGAAGTGACCAGGCCGCTTATTTAGAGAGACTCTCGATCAACACTCGAAGGCTTGCAAAATCCCAGAGGACCTGGTTTAAGAAAAAAGAAAAGATTCAGTATGATATCCGCCACGAACAAGAAAAGCTCGTGGCGGATGTAAAAAACTTTATGGCTCGGGAGTCAGAGACTCGTTAGCCAACTGCGGAAGCTTCGGTGCAACGATCGTCGGGAGTTTGCCCGTAAGAGAATTCAAGAATGCTACCACATCACTCACCTGATCATCTTTGAGTTCCATATCAAGCTGAGTCTTGGCCATGACTCTAACGGCTTCATCCAATGTCTTTACTTTACCGTTATGAAAGTACGGAGCTGTGAGGGCAACGTTTCTCCAGGTTGGAACTCTCCAAAGATTCTTATCCTCGTCTTTCTTCGTCACTTCATAGCGACCCTTGTCACTTAGGAGGTCATACTGCTTGTCATAGCCTGAGCCTGGGACCTGTGGAAAGGGCTGATAATTTCCTTCGCCCATCTTAAAGCCCTCGCCATTGAAGTTACCTCCACCGTGGCAAGAGGTACATCCCACCTGATGAACCAAAACCATTCCTCTGATCGCGGCTGGCGACAGAGCTTTTTTATTTCCATTCTTATAGAGGTCGAAGGCTGAGTCAGGAGTCACCAGCGTTCGCTCAAAACTGGCAATGGCACGGGCCAAGTTATCAATCGAGACGGGCTCTTTGTCTTTTGGAAAGGCTTTCTTAAACATCTCTCCGTAACCAGGAATCTTCTTCACTCGTGCCATCACGGCATCATGAGATTCCATGCCCATTTCGATCGGATTTGTCAGCGGGCCCTTAGCTTGATCTTCTAGAGTCGCAGCTCGGCCATCCCAAAACTGCACCGTATTAAAAGCAGAGTTCCAGACAGTCGGAGATCCCCGACCACCACGCTGGCCCATGATGCCTACACCTACGGGACGACCATCGTCGCCACCCGACATGACGTTGTGACATGAATTACAGGAAATCGTTCCATCCTTAGAAAGTCTGGGGTCGAAATAAAGCGCTTTTCCAAGCTCCACCTTCACAACGGATTGCGGATTGTCTGCGGGGGTCGGGACCTTTTTGGGTAAGGCCTGAAGGGCACTCAGAGCTTCTTTGATTTCTTTATCTGACTGAGCCTGTGCTCCATTTGTCAGAGTCTGCCCACAGACCAGTGCTGCTAATAGTATGAATTTCACCTCAACCTCCTGATGGTTCTTTTGCCTAATATATTAATCTATTTTGTGCTTTTTTTTGATAGGATATATTAACTATACGATAGGATTTGACTATGGCGCTACACGACAAACTCAAGGTAATTGTAATCTCTGACGGAACTGGTGAAACAGCAACGGCGATCACCCGAGCGGCGATGACTCAATTTGCCGACAAAGATATTTTTTTTACTCGTTATAAAAATGTTCGTTCAAAAGAACAGATTGATGGCATCTTTCAAGAGGCAGCCATTCACCACGATATGGTCGTTTACACGGTGGTGTCACTCGAGCTGCGCCAGCACATCGCGGAGCTGACTCGCAAGGAGCACGTGAGAGCTGTCGACCTGATGGGACCACTGCTCACTTCTTTTTCTAATTTCTTTGAAGCAGAGCCGAGCCACGTGCCAGGGCTTCTTCACGCTGTTAATGACGATTATTTCAATCGCGTCGCCGCCATCGAGTTTACGCTCAACCACGATGACGGTCGCAACATCGAAAGCCTTGAAGCCGCTGATGTGGTGCTGGTGGGGATCTCACGCACCTCGAAGACTCCCCTCTCTATCTATCTTTCACTCGAGGGCTTAAAAGTGGTCAATGTCCCCATCGTGAAGGGGTTGCCACTGCCTGAGAAGCTCTTCGAGGTCGATCAAAGAAAAATCTTCTGCCTAACGATCGATCCTGAAGCCTTGCTACAGATTCGACGCAATCGCCTTTCCCGCCTAGGCGCCGAGAAATCCGGTGAATACGCAGACAAGCAAAAAGTAATTGATGAGATTGACTGGGCCAATGGCCTTTACGCAGAAAACAAACGCTGGCCGGTGTTCAACGTCACGGGCAAAGCTCTGGAAGAGACGGCAGCGGAGATCATGAAGCTCCTCAACATGCGCAAGGTGAATCGCTTCAAGCAAAGTAAGAGATTTCAAACAGAAGAGAAAGACGAGCCCTCTGAGTCTTAAAAAGTATGTTTCCTACTCGAGGAAATGCACCTTGTTCTCTTCAATCGTCATTTCAACATTTTTCTCAGTTCCCAGATCAGGGTTCACAATCGTGATATTGTACTTACCCTCTGGGATCGAAATGTTTTTAAAAGGCATTCGCTGCTCAAGGACCTCGTCCTCGAGTTTTATCTTCATGAGAGAGCCGTTCGTGTAGTTAAGTGAAGAGGATAACAATCCGAGCTTGGCCCGGGGAAGCTCTGGGACCGCCAAGGTCATCACTCGATTATTTTCACTTAAGCTAATGAAGCGGACAAATGACTTGTGCCCAGTCTTTTTTACGGTCACTTTGATTTTAGTATCGAGAGGAAGATTGACGTTGGCGCCTTGTAGGTACTCACGCTTTATCCCATCGAGATAGAGTTCCATCCCAAAGTCAAAACCGTCGATCTTCAGCTGCCCCATCTCCGCTTTTTTCATAGGCTTCTTCTGATCAGCGACAGTCGTGCCAACCGAAGAGATGCTTCGGTCTTGCACTTCTTCACCCATCAAATATCTAACATTAATGCCTGTGAGATCCTCAATGAATTCAGGTTGAAAATACGCAAGCCCCATCACACTCGCTGCGATCAGGATGATAATCTTAACCCCACCACCGGATGTCGTTTCCGTTTCGATCACCATCTGCTTTTTAGTTTTAATCGCTGTCTTAGATGTGATCGATGTCTTGGAGCTTATCGAGCGCTCAACGGGGGGGACTTTCTTATTGGCGTTGGAAACCGAAACAACTTTCTGGCCGGTTAAAGTCTTAGGACCTTGGTTCACCGGCTGGCGGACAACTTTACGAGTGCTGGTTTTATTCGGCATGGCCAGCTCGATCGAAGCAGTGCCTTCACCCGCCTCAGCCACTGGCTCCCCGAGGTCGAGCTCAATTCTTTCCTGGCGGGTCGGCTCATCAGTCTTACCTGTAAAAGGCTGAGGGGCTGCCGGCGCAGGATTTTTCTCCGTGCGAGACATGTCATCGATGTAGGGCTGAACGTCAATCTTCCCGTACTCTACGAATTTGGCTTTATCACTCTTGATTTCATCTTTAAACAACTGCTGAGCAAAGTAGCTTAGATCCGAGGGGTTGAAGTCCGGGTACTTTGAGTACAAAAACTTCACCAGCGCACGGTTCATCTTATCTAAGTTATCAAAGCGCTCAGAACGATCTTTCGAGAGCGCTTTCATGACGATCTCGTCGAGCTCTTTAGGCACGTTCGGATTAATGCTTGAAGGTGGGGCAATCTTACAGGCCTGGATCTGCTTGAGGACCGCGAGGTCATTGGCAGCGGTGAACATTTTCCGTGAACACAGCATCTCCCAGAGCGTAATCCCCACGGCAAACTGATCGTAGCGGCAATCAAGCTCAAGGCCTTCGAGATACTCAGGTGCAAGGTACGAGAGCTTCCCTTTAATCGTTCCGGCCTGAGTCGCCTCCGATGAGGCGTTAGATTTTGCGATACCAAAGTCGATCACCTTCACAGAGCCATCATAAGTAAGCATGATGTTGTGAGGAGAAATGTCTCGGTGAATGATGTTGAGCGGAAGTCCGGTGAGTTTATCTGTATAGGTGTGAGCGTAGTTTAGGCCCTGACAAACCTGTGAGATAATAAAAACGGAAATCTCGACCGGGAAAACAAATTTTTTCTCTTTTAGACGGTCCAGGAACTGCTTTAGGTTGGCACCGTCGACGTACTCCATCGCTGTGTAGAGTTGGTCGTTTACTTTACCGTAGTCATAGGTCTGTGCAATGTTTGGGTGCTGGAGGCCGAAGGTCACAGAAAGTTCGTCTTGGAACATGCGCACGAAAGATGGATCGCGAGAAAATTGTGGCTGCACCATTTTGATCGCGAGAATTTTATTGGACTGCTCGCCTAGGAAGCGTGCGCGACAAATCTTCGCCATCCCTCCGTCGACCAGATGGTCGAGGATAAGATACTTTCCAAATCTTTCAAATTTGCTATCAGACATAAGAAACCTCAATAGCCTATCGTCAATCTCACCGATTTCTTTAGTCTTTTAAGGTTAAATTAAGCCTAGAAATTAAGGATGAGCTCCGTAAATGATGGAAAACTCACAGAAAGGTAGCCCTCTCCCCCGACTTTTGCTGTCTGTCTTTTACAGTATCCGAGTACTTTATAATTTTGCAGGTTCCAGTCTTGAAAGGTCGGATGAGTTCGAACTGACTGAGCAAAACTGTTTACGACAATGTCATCGTACCCATTCTCTCTCATCTGTTCACGAAACATCACATGAGAAATCTTGGTGGCATCGGCGCTATAATTAACAGTCACCAATAAATGTTCGCACTTTTGGAAATACTGCTGCTCGGAGGAGGAGAACCAGCGAGAAAAAGGTGAATCTTTCTCCGCCCGATACACGAGCGCATCGTAATAGAGAGTCATCCCGTGATACCAACTGGCACGCTTGAAAATCATGGCGTCGTCCCACTGCTCTTTAGCTTTCACGCCCCCGGGGAAGCGCACGGAGCCCGTGGTGGTTTTATTAAACGAACGGTAGGCAGCACACGAAGTGACCAAGAGGACTAGTCCGAAGAGAATAACTTTTTTCATAATTGCTCCAACCAAGTGAGGACGTTCTGCCAGACGGTGTACTTCGGTGTCTCATGTAACAGCTCGTGCTTGGTATGATTATACTCTATTAATTTTACTTTCTGCTTATCAATTCCTCGGGCAAAGAGCATGCTCGCTTCTCGATCAACCACCTGGTCCGAATCGGAGAGCAAAAACAAGACTGAATGGTTCAGGAAATACGAGAGCGAACGGATCTCCTGAGAGGCGATCCAGATCTCTCGGGCCAACTGAGCTGTGATGAACCTCGGAATCAAAGGATCAGTCTCGAAGCTATTAGCTGCCAGCGAGGAATACGCAAGATCAACCCCTTTGTGGATCCGCGGCAGGCGGAAAGTCGGAAGATAATCAGCCAGGCCGTTCATTAAATCTTCTAACTTCGGCACGTCCACAATCTGATGAGGCCTGATGCAAGGATTACTCAGGATGATGGCTTTCACATGCGCCGGAACCTTGTGCTGAAACATGAGGAGAGCTTGCAAGATAATTAAACCTCCCATGGAGTGCCCCATGAGGTAGGTCGGTTTTTCAGCGCTATTCATCTCGTGCAAGAAACTTAGTGTATCGTCCACAAAATGCGTGAACTTATCGACGTGACCCCGCGGCCCAGAGGCTAGGCCATGTCCCACCATATCGAGGGCAA
>JAJTIF010000244.1 GCA_021299675.1 Pseudomonadota bacterium
ACCACTGACTTCCTGGCTCAAGGGGATGATGTCTCCCACTTGCAAGCTCACCAGATCCCCAATCGACATGGATGTATTTCCAAGCTTTACGATCGCCGTTGCCTGCGCACTTTGAACGTGCTCATGCATGGAGCGAGTCCAGAGCGTATCGACCACGTCGTTTTCTGTTTGAAAGCTAGAAGAGAGCTTTTGCTTAATCGGCTCAATGGTTGAGTACGGGATCACCACCATGATGGTGCCCGACACGCTTTCGAATTCGACTTCAAAGGTGGTCGTGATAATAACGTCTGAGGGTGGAACCACGCCCACGAACTGCGGGTTGATCTCCGTTCTCACGTACTGGGCGTCGATGCGATGAACCGGCGCCCACGCTTCTTCGAGGTCAGCGATCGCCATGTCCATCACGCGCTTCATGAAGGAGAGCTCGATCGAAGTGAATTCCTTGCCTTCAAATTTTGTGTAGGGACGATCGGTGCCGCCGAAATATGAGTCGATGATCGCATAGGCGAGTTTTGACTCAAACACAATCAGTGCTGGCCCCCGAAGCTCATTGAAGCGCATGATCGCCATGCAGCTTGGGATAGGAAGTGTGTTCACGAATTCACCGAACTTCAACAGGTCGGTGGAGATCATGCTGATGGTAGAAATTTTTCTTAGGGAATTCGACAGAGACACTCGAAACTGACGAATGAATCTCTCGTAGATAATCTCGAGGATCGGCATTCGACCACGAATAACACGGTCTTGGTTGGTGAGGTCGTAGGGCTGGATGTTCTCACTCTGTTCGTCTTCGGTTTCAAACTCTCCACCGAAGTCTCCAGCACCACCACCAGCTGACGAAGAATCCCCGTCATCTTGTACGGCACTTAAGAGCGCATCAACTTCATCTTGGCTGAGCACCTGAGTCATGCTCCCCTCCTGGGATTTTAGTCTGTGCATCCTGCACAGACGGTAACAACATTAATTTACTGTAAAGCTGATATAAAAAATATCTTCTACAGCGCCATCAACCAAAAATGAATTGATTGAAGCCTTAATTTCTTCTTTTAAAAACTGCTTCCCTTCTTTCTTCAACAGATCTTCCGGGCGCTTGGTGTTGATGATGCTAATGATCGTGTCGCGAATCTGAGGCTTGCGTGCTTCAAACTCCGCACTCTTCGCATCATCACTAAGCTTTAAGACAGCCTCGATCATGGCATGGCGACGTGGCCCATCACCTGAGGCTAGATTGACGGTCATCGCCTCGAGAGGAAGCAGGTTGTCTTTCTTAATCAACTCTTCTTTTTTTGCTTCGCCTTCAGCCTCAGGAGAACTCGATACTGTGTTTTCTTCCTTGAGTAGTGCCGTGAGATCAGGGCGCTTTGCTTCGAGCTGCATGAAACGGTACTGCATAAAACCGATCGCACCCATCGCGATGATGTTAACAATCAGCAAGATCGTGACGAGAGGATTTTTGGATGAGCTAGCTGCTTCTGGAGTGTCGGCCATGTGAAACGAATCCTTCCATGATTTTCTTTGCGGTCACATTCATTGTGCCCATGTCAAAAGTATAGCGGTCTATCGAAGTGGGGGCAAGATTGGCTAAGTTGATATGGTAAAGTTTGCCTGTTTTGAGGCCATTATCAGGAACTTTCGTCAATTTAATGACTGACTATTGCTCTTGGGTGTCAGTTTGCACCACACCTAGCATCTCAACCCAGCCCTTTCCTGGACGAAACTTTGGAAGGGTGCGAGAGCTGATGATCATTTCCTGACCAGTTACTGGATTGTAACCACGACGCTCTTTATGGTGAGCGACAGTGAATGTTCCAAAGTCTTTAAGAGTGACTTCTTCGCCGTTGACGACTGATTCTTTGATGACTTCAATCATGTGGTTGAGAAGAATCTCGGCATCACGTCTGACGATTTCACTCAGGCGAGCACGTTCGAGGGTTTTTTCGATTAATTCTTTTTTGTTCATTCTTTAAATGTCGGCCACTTCTTTGAATCTGACAAGGCCTTTGGCCCTGTGTCAAAAAACTTTTTTTGCAAAAAAAAACCTCCCCAAAGGGAGGTCTTTTAAAGAAGCATTAAGGCAATCTTATTTAGAGAGTCACTTTACCCTTCTCCTGAAGTTTCTTGATCAGGTCTTCGAAGTGTGAAGTTGGGTAGGCGCCTTTGACTGGTACGCCATTGAGAAGGAAGCCCGGAGTTCCCTGGAAACCAAACTTGCCGGCCTCATCGATGTCTTCCTGGATGCGCTTCATGACCACTTCGCTCTTCACGTCTGTGGCAAGCTTATTCATATCAGCGCCAACTTTCTTAGCGAGCTCTTTCAGAAATTTCTCGCCGTTCTTCAAAGAAGGCTGATTCTTGTAGATTTCATCATGGAAGCGATAGGCTTTTTCTGCACTCTGAAGACGGATAGCTTCGTAGTACTGAGACGCCGGCATGGCCTGTGGGTGGAATGAGAGAGGAAGGTGCTTATACACAAAACGAATTTTACCTTCATACTTTTTCATCAATTCCATCACTGTAGCAAAGCCACGTGAACAGAATGGGCACTCGAAATCAGAGTACTCAACAAGCGTAAGAGGTGCATCTTTGTTTCCACGGAAAGACTCGTCCGAGCGGATGTTTGGAACGAGAGGATTATTGAAACTTTCTTCGAGCTGCTTTGACTCGTCTTCTTCACGGCGCTTTGCCATCGTCTCTTGGCTCTTCTTAACCGCATTGTTTAGCGCGTCGATAAACTTGTCAGGATTGGCTTCAATCGCTTCAGTCATGATGTCTGGGTTTTCCACAAGCATCTTTTTGATCTGATCTTTGCTGGTACAAGCACCCGCAAGCACGACGAGAGAAAGTAAAATGAACTTATAAATCATGGGATTCCTTTTTTCACTAACGGTGATTTTAAACTATATTATCTTTTGTCCTAAAGGGATTCAACACTCAATGTGGGACGTTCTTACTTATCCATTCTAAATATTTGTTGATATTTCTGGTTGATTCTCGCAAATAAGAATATCCGACCAGATGGATGCGGCTTTGAAAATTTCCCTTCAAAAATGATCGCATCGTCGCGAATATGCCAAAAGCAGCCCCCGAAACCTGATTGTATAAATGCAAACCCATGACCACATGCAGAGCCACGACGATGATGGCCGACAGGTACCACATCTCATCGATCATAAAGGATTGGTCATGAAAGAATGAATTGATCATCTTTGGGTTTGCCTTAATCATCTTGATGGCAATTTGGATCGTATTGAGGTGAATCTCTGCAGCAAAATGCATAGTCACTAAAACTGATACGATCACGATGATGATCAGAAAAAATGAGAAATGAAGTAGAAACAAACCGTCGAAGATGGGACCATGAATGCCTAAGTAGGAAGATGGAACATCTCGCACCTCGAGCTTGCCTTTGCGGCGACACTCAGTAACGTGGTCAAAAAAGAACTCAGAAAAGCGAGTTAGCAATCGGTAAGATGAAAACTCTTCAACTTTCAGTGCCACGTTCGCATCATTGATGGCGAGTGTGCTGTAATGACCCATTCGTCGAAAAGGTCTCAGCATCAGATATCCGATGTAGAGTCCGGTGAAAAAGATAGCGACATGAAAAAGTAATATATACGGAATAAAATCCACTGTGTCGGCTAAGACGTGATCGAAGTAGGCACTTTTAAGTTCACTTATGCCCTCATAGCCGTGGGCACGGAAGAAATAGAAATTGAGGCGCACGTTGGTGTAGAGCAAGTAGCCCACAATCAATTCCGCCACAAAAGAGATCAACCAGACCTTAAAAGCCACTCCCAGCATGAAGCGACTCTCCGGTGATTGAAACAATTTTTTAAATAAATTCCTTTGAAGCCAATACATGGCAAGATCCTTATTTAGAATTAAAAGATGAATCTATTGTAAGACACTGATTTTTTTATCTCCACAGGCATAATTCTCCATCAGAATCCTGACCCCGATGCACGGTTATTAAATAACTCAAGTTTTTTTGGAAAGCCCCGATAAGACTCTCAAGTTACGCCGTCTATTAGGGAGAGGCTGATATGAAAAACCTTAAATGGTCACTACTTTTTGTGTTCTCATCACTACTCATCTTGGGTGCGTGTGGGGATAAGAATAAATCTGGACAGTCTGGGACTGAGAGCTACTGGGGTGGCCTCAACACCGGTACCTATAACGGACCAGCGCCTCTGAATACATCGAACCCTTATGTGGCTGGGATTTTTCAAAATCTTCCTTGCTCTGCGGGCGGGGTCAATGCTGGAAATCAGCGCATGGGTTCAGGCCAGTTAATCAACATGGGCGTAGCTTTCAACAGCACCTATATCGGAATTAGTACCGAAGGTGACATTGCTCTAGTCACCAGTGACCAGTCTGGAAAGGCAGTGCTTTCACTTTACCTTTGCCCGAGACCAAACCTGCAATCAGCTTCAGCCTCTGGGTTAGTGATCAATCGCTCCGCTGTGGGTTGTCGAATTGATGAGATCACACGGCTTTCAGTCATGTCTCCGGGGATGCCTGTCATCAACTTTTTTCCAGCTGACTTCAATGCACAGTTGAGACAAGTGATGCAGTGTTCGGGTTTTTAGTAAGCCAAACTATTTTATAAAGTCGATGATGCCCAAGGCGACCCCTTGGGCGTACCTTTCCATAAACTCCTCTTGATGAATCTGCTTGAGCTCTTTCTGATTTGATACGAATCCAGCTTCTAATAAAAGTCCTGGGCGTTTTGAGAGGGCCAGCACATAAAATAAACCTGGCTTCACTCCACGATCTGTCATACTGAGAGGTTTTAAATAACTCTTGAG
>JAJTIF010000250.1 GCA_021299675.1 Pseudomonadota bacterium
ACTGCTTTCGACTCTTGCCCGAATCTGCCACAGCCAATACATGACCACGAAGACCTCCAATGGAAAAACCGTTCGCCAGAACCTTGATACAATGTCGAGAAACATCGTGAGTGGTCTGACCTTTGTAAACCCTGGCATGCAGTGTGTGACTTCGAATCACTGTGCCAACTGGTACAACCGCGAAGTGATCTGGATGCATAAGCAAAACACCGTTCCTCGCTGTATCCAAAACAGAGGCAGCGATACGCTCATGACTTGCCAACTCAGAGGAGTAGAGAAAGCGGCTTGTGCCGTGGTGAAAGAAGGGAAGCGGGTCTCGAGTGGGATGTTTGAGTACACCTGCGCGGAAAACTACCGCTGTAGCATCACCCACGAAGGTGGATGGTTTCAAAACGGCAGCCTGTGGGATCCATGGAAAGCAGAGTGCCGCAAGGCTTTCATTGAAGTCAGACTTCAGTAATATCTTTCCAAAACTTTTTCATCCCCTCCAATCGCTCAGCCTCACTTCGAGGGGCTGAGTTATCAAAAACAAAATCGACAGCTTTTTTCTTCTCATCAATCGGGAGCTGCGCCGATAGAAAGTTTTCAATGTCTTGCTCACTCAACTCCGGAGAGCGAGCTTTCAAGCGCTGCACCTGCAAAGCCCGCGGGATCCAACAGAGCACACGTCGGTCAAAGAGATCCGCTAGTTTTTTTTCAAAGAGCAAGGGGATTTCATAGATCAAAAAATCAATGCGTGGGTAGTCTTTTTCTTTTTGCTCAAATGCTCGTGGCAAGCGCTGGTAGATGAAGTTTTCAATCACATCTTGATTTTTTTTATCCGTAAAAAAAAGAGCGCGAAGTTTTTTGAAGTCCACCTTACCCGCATCCACGACTCCCGGAAATTCCTGCTGGAGCCACGCTAGAGTCTCGGGCCAGGCGTAGATCATCTTCACCAGTTCATCGGCGGAGATCACTGGATAGCCGAGTTCCCGTGCCGCCTGGGCCAAGGTCGATTTTCCAGATGCGATACCGCCCGTCAGAGCGATGATGGGATAGGGCTTCTGATGAAACCGGGCACTCTGATTGATCACGGGATTCATTTGGTGAGCTCCTTGGCTTTGACCCACAACTCTTCCATGCGCGCAGAGCTTAGCATCCCCATCTTTTCATTGGTCTGAAGTGTTATCTCTTCCATTTTATGGAAGCGCTTGAGGAATTTCTTGTTGGCTTTGCGGAGTGCTTCTTCGGGATCAATTTTTAAGTGGCGCGCGAGTTGGGCCATTGAGAAAAGAAGATCGCCAAGTTCCTCTTCTACTCGTCCGTGATCGTAATCCCCAGTGGGACCCAATTCTGCTTTCACCTCCTGCCACTCCTCTTCGACTTTATACAAGACTTGCTGGTGGGATTCCCAATCGAAGGCGACCTTGGTGGAGGCGCGACCGATGA
Organism: Pseudomonadota bacterium; assembly: GCA_021299675.1. GTDB lineage: Bacteria > Bdellovibrionota > Bacteriovoracia > Bacteriovoracales > Bacteriovoracaceae > UBA6144. Next base: position 1,429 of record JAJTIF010000250.1, read on the forward strand.
GATCCGCGGTTCGAAGGGCAGGGTTGTGGATGAGTTTGAAGGGGATCGCGGACTTGAAGGTTTTCTTTTCTTGATTCTTAATCACTTCCCACTGTTCTCTCACTTCAGAAGCCGAGAGGTTCTTGTCACCTTCGCCGAAGACGTGGGGATGACGGTGGATGAGTTTACGAGATAAGGTTTCGGCGACCTCTTCGAGGTTAAAGAGCTGATTCTGTTCGGCGATCACCGAATGCAAAACGACTTGCAGAAGGACATCTCCGATCTCTTCTCTCATCATCGCACTATCTTTTTTCTCCACAGCTTCCACATACTCGTAAGCTTCTTCGATGAGGTAGCGCAAGAGGGACTCGTGGGTCTGCTCGAGGTCCCAAGGACACCCACCCTGAGGATCTCTCAGTTTTTGAACCACACTCAGGAGTTTCTCGAGTTGGGGATATTGCTTCATCACGGGCCTCCCTAAAGTCTAGAGTTGTGGTACCCTAGGCCATGGCTTCAATACAGTTACAGATCAATCACAGTGTTAAGGTATCAAAAAAGTTAAGGCTTTGGCTTGAGTTAGCGAGTCATGTCGCAGCGGAAGTTTTACCGACTAAGGTCAAACTCTCTCATCTCAATCTTCTTCTCTGTGGCGACCAGCGGATCAAGACTATTAATCGTGAATTTAGAAAAAAAGATAAGGTCACCGATGTACTCTCGTTTCCGGCTCAGTCCAGTCTGCGGGATTTGAAAAACATCGATTGGATCCAGCCAGGGGAGTTGAGCCTTGGAGACCTGGTGATCTCGCTGCCGCAAGCACAACGGCAGGCGCGGCAGTTTAAGCTTCGCCTCGAAGAAGAAGTGGTTCATCTTTACTTTCATGGCTTTTTGCATCTCTTGGGCTATGACCACGAGCTGTCTGCAAAAGAAGAAAAAATGATGGAAGCGCTGGAAGCTAAACTCTTAGATCGGTTTGCAAAAAAAAGGGCCTCCTAGGAGGCCCTCATTCAAGAGATTAGATCTTCTCGGGATAAGTCATTTCAGCATAATCAAGAGCGCGCAGCAGATCTACGCGGCCACCTGTTACGATGCGACCTTTGAATGCCGGCACGGGAGTGACTGATTTCATCAGCACATCTTTGAGTTCCAGCGGATTAAGCCCTGGGAAGTAAGAGAGAATCTGGGCAGCAACACCGGCTGTGGTGGGGCTCGCCATAGATGTCCCTGACATGCTCTCGTAGCGGTTACCAGGAGTGGTGGAGTGAACATCTGAGCCGGGAGCGGCAACATCCACACCTACGATGCCGACGTTTGAAAAGGAGGAGAAGCCACCGTTGGTCTGAGTAGAGGCAATGACAAGGAGGTGGTCGTTGTTAAAAGAAGCTGGGTAGCGAGGGGAGCGGTCAATATCATGCCAGCGAAGAGGACCGAAAGAATCATTCCCGGCTGCAGCCACCACTAGAGTTCCGTAGGTCAGGCCAATGTGCTTGATGGTTTCGGAAACGATCATGCCGCCTTCGTTGACTTTTTTCCCGAAGCTACAGTTGATCAAGCGCGCCCCATTTTTTCCGGCGTAAAGAAAAGACTCCACCACATCGCGGTCGGTTTCGTCGCCGTCATTTGGCACGGTCCGAATCGCCATGATCTTAGCGTTGGAAGCGATGCCCGCGATTCCTTTACCATTGTTTTGTTCAGCAGCGATGGTGCCCGACACGTGAGTTCCGTGGGAATGGGTGTCCATCGGATTGCCGGTCGCCGCACCCTGAGCATTACGAGCTAAAGTATTAATGCCGTACACATCATCGATGTAGCCATTGTTGTCGTCGTCAAGGCCGTTGCCAGCCACTTCACCAGCATTGATCCACATTCTATTTTTGAGATCTTCGTGGTTATAGTCCACGCCTGTGTCCACCACGGCGACGATGATGTCTTCCGCGTTTCTGTTAGGGAGGCGTCCATAGGCGGTCTCGATGGAGATACCATTTTGAGTGGCATCTCTAAACGCCCACACGCGACCGGCTTGAGGGTCGTTGAAGTTGTTGAACACC
>JAJTIF010000216.1 GCA_021299675.1 Pseudomonadota bacterium
AATTTCTCTGACCCCGATCTTCTCATGACGGCCAGTGTGAACGGAGCGGAGTGGTCCCGCGGCCGCTCTTCCGAGGCGAAGTACAGCTGGGGAGAGATGATCGAGCATTGGACACGAGATGAGTGGGCCCGGGCCTGCGACTTCATTGGATCTGGTACTGTGGGCACAGGTTGTGGCCTGGAACTTGATCGCTGGGTGCAATCCGGCGACTCCATTGAGCTTGAGATTGAGAAAATCGGAAAACTTAAAAATACATTTGGAACACCCCAAGGATAAAAATGGAAAACTTCAAAGCATCGGGTAACTTCACCAAACAAGCCCACGTTAAAATTCCTGAGGGGCACTATGAAGAAGAGCATGGTCGCAAAGGATTCTTTGGCCGCGTCTCTCACCTCTATCACCAGCACATGCCGACCGGCTGGAGCAAGATCGACGGGGACCTGCTTCCTCGCAACCTCCCTCCAGTTTTTTCTCATAACGATTTCCTGAACACCTTCACCGACATCCTCTTCAACAATGACGTGCGAGTCAGCCTTGGTCACTGGACGAAGAGTTTTAAAAACTATTTCCGCAACGCTGACTTCGATGAGATGTACTTCATTCACAAAGGCCAGGGTCGCTTTGAAACAGTCTACGGCCATGTGCCCTTCACCAAGGGAGACTACGTCGTGATCCCTCGGGGAACGACGTACAAAATGTTTCTCGATGGGGAGGCGGAAATCCTCAAGGTCGAAAGTGCCTCTGAGTTTGAGCAGCCTGATCGTGGGCTATTGGGTCCAAACGCCCTCTATGATCAGACAGCGATCTTCACACCCACCGCAGCCCTGGGCAGCGAGCAGAACCTAAAAGAGTATACGATTGAAGTGAAGCGCCTGGGAAAACTCACCACTGTGACTTATCCCTTCAACCCTCTGGATGTTTCGGGGTGGAAAGGATCTGTGTACCCGTGGAAGCTCTCCATCTACGACTACTGTCCCGTGAACTCGCACAAATACCACATCCCTCCCTCAGGCCATACGACCATGGTGTGTCGCAATTTCGTGATTTGCTCCTTTGTCGCAAGACCGCTTGAACATGAATCTGAGGGTGTTTTAAAAGTTCCTTTTTTCCACGCCAACATTGACTTCGATGAAGTGCTCTTCTACCACGCAGGGGATTTTTTCTCGCGCGATAACATCGATGCCGGAGCCATCACCTTCCACCCGCAAGGCATCCACCACGGCCCGCACCCCAAAGCTTTCGCCAAGGGGGCGAAGCGTGAGTTCACTGATGAGTTTGCGGTGATGATTGATACCCGAAATCCCCTTGAAATGACGGGGGCCTTTGAGGCGCTGGAGAATAAGAAGTACTGGGAATCGTGGAAAAACTGATCCAATGATGGAAAATTTTCACCAGAGGATTTTCCATGCAAATCGTGCGATGCTCATACCATGATGGCACCCATACTCATCCTGATGTCCGCGTATTTAACTCCAGCTTTCGGACTCACACCTCCTTCGTATGCTCAGTGTGGAACTCGCGCTGGATTTCTGGAACGCTTTCTCACTGATGCCGAAGAGATCAGAATCAAATGCATCAACGATGCCTTTGAAGCCAACAAGCGAAAAACCACCGAAGAAGCAAACCAGCTTGACGTCGTTCAGAAGCAACTCAAAGCTGAAATCGATAAAGTTGCCTATACCTCAACCCTTACCATGGTCCGCTGTGACCCTCCCCCAGGTGAGCCGAAAAATCCTGCTCGTTCGGCGAAATGTCGCGAACTCAATCAAGCGAGGAACGCAGTGATCGAGCGCATCGATGTACTGATGGGTTGGAACGAGCGTCCTATGTCAGCCAATCAAATAAACACCACGACACCTCAGATCACTCCTCCCTGCCCACCTCGCGAAGACCTCGCTCGCATCCAAGCGGCACGACATTTTAATCGTCGACTCTTTGAGACCTGGGAGAGATGCGTTCAGCTTCAACCCGAAAATTTTTATAATTAGCTTAGACAGAATCTGCAAAGCTATAGGATATCAACGATTTAGCATAATCCCCTCTCTTGCCTTTGTTACTTCGTTTTGGCTTTCGTGCTAAAATCTAATCTGGAATTATAACCAAGGAGTTTGCATGAAATACCTACTACTCGCCTCAGCTTTGATGATGGCGATGAATGTCATGGCCTGCGACGGAAGCGGCAAGAGCAAAGACAAAGACAAGAAGCCAGAAGACGAACGCATCACGACTATCCGCTAAGCTCAAACCTTGTGAAGAGACTCTGCTTTAGGTAGAGTCTCTTCATGACATTTCAATCCTTCAGCACCCAAAGCACCTTCCAAGATAATTACAAATTTCTCATTGGAAGCATTCTCCCTCGCCCCATCTCCGTAGTTAGTACTCGCAACGCTGATGGCTCCAATAATCTGGCTCCCTTCTCCTTCTTCACAGCCGTCTCTGCCATGCCCATGGTGATCGCCTTTTGTCCACTTCTGCGCAGTAAAGATCTCTCCCGCAAAGATACGGTTGTGAACATTGAGCGCGAAGGTGAATTCGTGGTGAATTTCTGCACTGAGGCCAACTACGAGAAGGTCAATCTCTGCTCGACGGAACTGGCGTACGGAGAAGATGAGTTTAAATTTGCAGGCCTCACGCCTATCGACAGTGAACTGGTGCGCGCCAAACGCATGCTCGAATCCCCCGTCCAGTTTGAATGTAAGCTACGAGATATCCTGAGCTATGGAAAAAGTGCGGGCGCGGGTTCCTTGATTACGGGTGAAGTGGTGCGGATTCATATCCACGAATCGATTCTTAAAGATGGAAAGATTCAAACCGATCTTTTTAAGCCCGTCGGCCGTGGCGCTGGCAACGATTGGTTTAAAACCGACTCAGTTTTTCAATTAGAAAGACTCATGCAAGCGCAAATCCAGAAGTAACAGCTGTCGCTGGCCCGCATTGGCCCACTGTAGCGAACAATAACACCAGCTCACTGAACCACTTTAATATTCACTCTTTCCTTGAAAGGTTCAGCTCTTAAGTTTTACACTTAGAGCTTCAAAAAGGAATACCTATGACACTTCTCCTAAAGCAGCTCTTTGGCTTCTTTAAGCTCCTTCACTCAGAAAATGGCACCAATCAGATTGCCTGGGGCGTGGCCCTCGGATTTATCTTGGGGATGACACCGGCACTTTCCTTGCAGTCACTTCTGGTGTTTATGATTCTATTCTTTTTCCGTGTTCAGATCGGAGCCGCGTTCATCGCCGCCTTCTTCTTTAAATTTGTCGCCTATCTGCTTGATCCTCTCTTTCACATCATCGGTCAAAAAGTGTTAACCATCTCTGCGCTGCAAGCGACTTTTACCGATTTGTACAACATGCCGATCGTTCCCTTCACCCGCTTCAACAATACGATCGTCATGGGCGCAGGTGTGGTTTCAATTCTCTTGGCTCCTTTGATTTTTGTTGGAGCAAAAATTCTCGTGTCCAAGTACCGCACCCTGATCGTGGATCGCTTCAAGGACACGAAGCTCTTCAAGGCGTGGACGAAAACCGCGCTCTACCAATGGTATTATAAGTACGACACATTTTTTGCGAGTGAGGGCTAGTCATGACAACTAAAGTAAAAAAAGCCAAGGGCCCTATTCGCTTTGAAGCCATCATCCCAGTCGCCGTCATGAGTGTGCTCGGTTACGCCTACTTCACCTGGTTTTTTGATAAGCACATGAAATCTGCCATCGAATACGGAGCGACGCTTGCGAACGGGGCTGAAGTCAACGTGAGATCGGTCAGAACAAGTTTTATCAAAGGCTCATTTGATCTGGATGGTCTTGAGGTCACAGACAAAGAGCAACCCTCTCGAAATCTCATAAGCATCGATAACATCCATTTCTCCTATCTGTGGGACGCACTCCTGCGCATGAAGTTTGTGGTCGAAGAGGCGAGCATCAATCAAATCCAAGTTTTTTCCAAACGGAAATCTCCCGGTAAGGTCACTCCTCCGAAACCTAAGGAAGAAGGGTCTTCTAAGTTTGACGAGCTTCAAAGTGAAGTCGTGGATCAAGTCAAGTCTGAGGTTTCACAGAACGTCCTCGGTGACATCATCGGCTTAATGGAAGGAGCTGACCTTGGCGACCAGGCGGATCAGATCCGCGAGCAACTCAAATCTGAAGCTCGCATCAATGAGATGATCTCTCAGGTCGACCAGAAGAAAGATCAAATCCAAGCTGATGTCAAAAGACTCTCTGATACCAGCAAGGTCAAAGACGCCGAGCGGATGATCAATGAAATCAAGTCCAACAAGAATCCACTTGCTCAGGCCCAGGGCATCGCCAGTCTCACAAAAGTGCTCGGGGATATTCAAAAACAAGCCAAAGAGATCCAGACGAAATCCAAGGAAGTTGAAGCTGATGTGAAGACCTTCTCGCAGTTTCCCAAAGAAGTAGAGTCCCTCGTAAAAGAAGACATCGCTTCTCTCAAAGACCGCTTCCAAGTGCCCCAATTAGATATTAAGAATCTCGCCATGGCGCTCTTCTCAAAGGAGCTGGGCAGTTACCTGCTGCAGGCCCGCAAGTATCAGGCACTAGCGCAGCAGTATTTGCCCGAGAAGTCAGAGCGAGAAGTGGTGGTCCCGCCACCACGTTCGGCTGGTGAGACCATCGAGTTTCCTATCACTAAAAGCTACCCACTCTTTTGGCTTAAGAAAGCAGCCATCAGCTCTAAGGGCACAGCCGATAGTTATTCCGGAGATCTCAGCGGCTCTCTGACGAACGTAACGACCTCTCCGAAATGGGTGAAAAAACCCATCGTTTTGGACCTCCATGGAAATTTCACCAAAGAGCAAATCCTAGGCGTCAAGGCCATCGTCACGGCAGATTTCACGAAAGCTGAATCCAGCCAGCGCCTGGATCTAGCGGTGAACTCCTTCCCCATTCCTGCTCGTGATTTCTCGAAATCCGATAAGCTCACCTTGGGCATCACCAACGCCACCAGCTCCACCTCCCTTGTGGCCAAAATGGGTCAGGGTCAAGTGGACATGACCTGGAACGCCACTATCAATCGCCCCCAGTGGAATGTGGCCGCAAGCTCAAAAACCACTGAGGAACTCGTGAGAGGCATCGTAGAGGGCATTCCCGTCATCTACGTGAAGGGTCAGGCTCAGGGTCCCTGGAGCAAGCTTAACCTGGATATCGAGTCAAACCTAGGAAGTGAGATCGCCGCGGGCCTTCAGGTTCAAGTGGGCAAGAAGATCAAAGAAGCTGAAGCCAAGATTCAAGGTCTCATTGATGAGAAAATCAAAGCCCCTCAACAAAAACTTATGGGCTCGCTGAAGTCTGGAGATGACCTCGTCGCCCAGCTTAAAAACAGTGACAAGCTCTTCAAGGACAATGAGGCCATGATTCAGCAGGAAATTGAAAAGCTGAAACGAGGGGGCGGAGCCGACCTCAAGGAAACAGGTAAGAAGCTTCTGAAGAAGCTTCGTCTCTAGACTCACTTTTTCTTCTGCACGCTTTTGGCTTCATACATTTGTCGCCAAAAGCTCGCAGAGTAGTCGTAGAACTGAGACACCTTCTCAGGATCGCCAAAGGTCTTCGCGAGCTTGTCTTTGAAATCGAGCTCGCGGCTTCTCATCTCCTCGATTTTTTGCTCAGGGCTCTTCGGATCAACTTGCGACTTGAGCTTGGCTAAATCCTGCAGGAGGTTCGCTTCCAGTGACACGAACTTGATAATTGTTGTGTCCTTCACGTCCAGTTGGTTGATAAAAAAATCATTGAGCTCGAGAATCCACTTATCCTGAAATTGAGCGTCAGCGCGCTTGGCGAGAAAGTCCGTGGTGTAGAGAATGTTGTCGACGTAGCTTTCTTTGTGCTCGCTCGTGGTTGGTGGATTAAAGACAAATCGCTCCTTCGCCTCGGCTAACTGCTTGTGAGCGTAATCGTCAGCCATCTCGGTGGACTTTTCTGAGAAGGCCGCTCTGATCAAGCCCCAAGGATAGGAGTATAGAGAGGGGAAAGCGATGAGGAGTAGACCACAGAAGGCGAAAGCGGCGGCACCGTAGCCTGCTCTTCTCCAGTACACTTTTTCTTTTTCTTTCGAATTGATGCTGGTTTTAAGAATTTGCTGAAGCCGATCAGAATCAGCCCCTGGCCGATCCAACATCGTATCGAGGATGGTCTCACGAAGCTGCGACGAAAACCCATCGATGAGGGTCTCGTCCAAGGTTTTGTTTCTCACTTTTAGAAGCTCTGAGTACACCAGCGCATAGAGGTTCGACGACATCGCTTGGGCACGATCTTGTTTGGCAGCTTCCCAGTCTTCCTCGGACTTCTTACGCAGATCTTTGATCTTTCCCATCTCCACTTGGTGGAGTTGAGCAAGAACAGACTCCTGCTTCGCTTTTTGTTTCTTTAATTCTTCTTGGAGAGCGATTTTCTGAGCTTCCGCTTCTGATTGAGCAAGAGCACGCAGTTGATCCGACTCCTCTCTACTCTTGACATGAGCGGCTTGGATCTCTTCTTGGGTTGCGTTCACTCGACGGATGAGTTCCGCTTTGACGCGTTCAAACTCTGACTTCGATTCTTCCTGTTTTTGAAGGATGAGCTGAAGCTCCTCTTGTGCGACGGAAACCATGCGCTCTGCCGAGTCGCGAGACTGCTGTTGGAGCTTCTGCGCCTCTTCGTTGGCTGCACTCAAGCGCGAGGCCACGTCCGCATCGACCTTCAGCTGCCGCTCAGAAAGAGCCTTCTCTTTTTGGCTCAATTCGTCCCGCAGGACGAAGAGATCGAGCTTCTCCTGTTCAATCTCCTTCTGTGCCTGAAGGCGCTCCTCGCGAAGGGAGACCATGCTAAGGCTTGCCTGTTTTAGTTCAGTGGTCATCCGATCAAGCTCTTCGCTCATGAGGCGCTTGGACTGAGCTGTTTTCTCAAGGCTCGAAACGGTCTCTCGGTACTCGGACATTAGTACCCGGGTGTCGGCTCCGAGCTTCAAATTCTCCTCACGAGCAGCGGCTACTTCTCCAAGAATTCGACTAAGGAGCAGATTGGCTTCATCAATTTTATCAGAAGAAATCTTCTTTGATCTTTGAGTTTGAACTTCTAAGTCCCGCGCTTCTTCCTCGAGTTTCAGGATCTTCGACTGAGCTTCCTGCAGACGCCCCTCAATCCGTGCGGCAGAAGTCCGTTCGGCTTGTGAGAGCTTCTCAAACTCCTCAGCAAGGGCCTTCTCCTGGGATTCGAGTTCCTGCGTCTCCTGTTCTAAGCGGCGTCTCTCCTGCCCGAGTCGTGCCAGCTCAGCACTGGATTCCTGCTTAATCCTTTCGATCTCCTTGCGCGCCTCTTTCTCATCCTTTCGAGCTTCGTCGCGCTTAAGCATCGATTCATACTCTGCGACTTCGAGGTTCTGAATTTTTTTGGCAATTCTCTCCTCTGCTTCGAGCGTTAGTCTCTTAGCGTTGAACTTTGCTTTCTCCAGAAAATTCTGTGCTTCCTGGCGAGATGTTTCCAAAAGTTCGTCGGATTGTGTGTGGATCAGGCGTTTAATTTGCTCTAAGACGTCTTGCTCACTTTGACTCTTCGACGGGGGTACTTCCTGGAGTGCAGGGGCTCGCTCTGATGAAATTTTAGATTTGTGGTTCTTCGTGGGCACGCTCGGGACAACGACATCCTCCCCTCCGACGACCTTGAAGCGAGACTCGAGGGCTGCGACGGTGACAGCTTGCTCTTCGCCGTGCTCGATGCGAACAGTGATGGCGTCCTCACTTCCTAGACTTATCACTTGCCCAGGTCGCAGCTCGATTGGAATGTTTGGCAGTAGTTTGATCCCGTCCAGCCAGGTGCCGTTGAGGCTCCCCAAATCCCGAATCCACGTCGCTCCATTCACGAGCTTCACTTCAAGGTGCTTGCGGCTTAGGAGATCATCGGCGATCACGACATCGACCGATTGCGCTCGACCGATGATATAGCGCGGTTTATCGATGTTAAGACACCGATCCTCGCCTTTAAAATGAATAGTGACCTTCGACTGCATTTTAGATGTCATACGACCTTAGGCCGCCTTGTCATAATCATTGTTTTGCTTCACCAGCTCTCTAAGTCTCTCGTCTTCTTTGTCGGCGAGCTCTTCAAGATAGTATTTAGATTTTCTGTGTTCCTTATCCAGCGACTCTTCTGCCAGGGCTTCGATTGGATCTTTGTGTTCATCGAAGTCTTTAATCTCTTCAGGGAGGGCATTGTCCGAACAGGCACTCCAGAGCTTATCGAGGGCGTTGTTGTAGCGCTCCACCGTATCAACGAAGACTTTGTTCGGGTTCATCAGAGCATTCATGAAAGTCATTGTGATGTTAAGCAAGATCCCGAGAATCGATGTGATCATCGAGTAAGACATCTTTACCAGGAAGGTGTCCATTACCAGCTTCGTCTTGTCGATGTCCGAGAGATCCATCGCTCCGAGCTCCGGAAGCGCCGCCATGATCCCGAGGAAGGTTCCAAAAATCCCACAAACAATAAAGATGCCAGGAAGAAGATTTAACATTTCGTTAAAGGTCCCAACCGGCAGATACCCAAAGACCGCGTTGAACTGGGGGTTCTTCTCGAACACGGAGATGGCCGTGGTGGAGGTATCAGGCTTGCCTTGGTCGTAGCGGAAAAACTGGGCATGCTTGAGGGTGTCTTTCACGATCCGCGCACACCCCTGCTGAACGAGTAGGATGCGATCCCATTTATCCATGATGATGTCCGGATTTCTCCGTTTTAAAATGGCACGCATGATGAAGAGCTCGTAGTAAGTCTTTTCCAGAAGCATCTTTGTTGTGACATAAAACGAGGAATATTTCATGCCGCCGGGTGAAAGCTTGGCTTTTTGAAGGTAGCTATAGGTTCGCTTCTCGAAGGCTTTGGCGAACCAAGCCTCTCGCTTAACGGTAACCCAGATCAACAGGCGCATGGCCACGGCACCGATGAACCCAAGCACCATGAGTGGCATGAGTAGGTCCGTAGCAAGATTCATGATTCCATTAAGAACCGTGGAAATATATTCGTTCACTCGATGTCCCCTTGTGTCTGATTATTCTTTTCTTCCATGTTGAATTTGATGATAACTTTTTGCGCTTTTTTACAATCGGCGATCTCACAGAACTTCTTCTGACTCATCCCTGGCGAGACTCCGGATGGTGTTCGTCCTTCGCTAAAAAAGCTTCTGCCGGATACTTTCACGAGTGAAAGAAGTTCCTTCTGGTTTTCGTACTTGATCTTCTTCGTGTCGAAAATCTGATCATAAATTGAGCGAGCGCGCTTGAAAGATAGATCAAGATTGTACTTCGCAGCCTTCTGATCCTCTGGATCCAGGCTGTTGGGATCAATGTACTTATTCTTGTAGGTCGGAGACGCAAACCCGACGATCTCCACAGAGGTAATCTTTTTCGCAATCCGTTTATCTTTAAGAAGTGCTTCCGAATACTTCGGGATGAATTTTTTAATCACCTCAACCATACTCGGCTTGAGTTCAGCGGATCCGGTATCGAAGAAATCTTTGCCAAACGAGATGACGACGTCACCAGTATCAGGATTCACGTCTGCATCAACTCCAGCAGCTTTGAGAGCTTTCCCAATTTCTCTGGAAAGCTTGGCTCGCGCATCAGCGCGCTCTTGAGCCTCAGCGAGGCTTCCCTTGAGTTTCGACATCTCTTTATCGAAGGCTTGATCTTTCTCCCGGGCCTGACGATTAAACTCGGCCAGCTGCTTGGCTTTCTCTGCAGCAGAAAGGTTGGCGGCATTCAGCCTTGCTTCGAGCTTGCTCTTTTCTTTTTGCATCTTTGCGTCGTGCTCACTTGTGAGACCCTGGATTTTTTTCTCGTAATCTCCAACCGTGTTCGCAAGCTGTTGCGAAAGCTTTTGATTTTCATTTGATTTTTCGTTAGCAATGTTTTGTGTGGCAACCAGGTCTGCCTCTAGGTTCATGATTTTTTTGGCGTGAGCCTCTTCTTTGGCCCGGGCCTTCTGATTAAACTCTGCGAGTTGCGCTGCTTTCTGAGTGGCGCTTAGATTTGCTTTCTTTATCCGAGCTTCAAAGTCTTTGCGATCCGCCTGCATCTTTGCGGCGTGAGCAGCCTGGAGCTTTTGCACCTGAGCTTCGAACTCGAGCTTACTCGCATTGAGTTCCTCTTCCGTCTTCGCCAGGTCCTCAGAGAGGGCTTGATTCTGCGACTCGACTTGAACCACTTTTTCCTGGGTCGAAGAGAGTTCCTTCGAGATCTGGTTAAGCTGTTCTTGCGCCTGCTTGTTCTCGCTATTGAGTTCTTCGATTTTCTTCTGACTTTGTTTTTTTAGTTTAGCGATCTGGGCATAGGCTTTTTCTTTAGTAATCTTGGAATCTCTTGTCGCATTGTTGAGATCTGAAATCTTACGTGCCAGATCTTTATTGATCTTCTTGATTTCCTGATTGTTTGTATCGATTTCAGCCTGTTTTTCTTTGAGGACCTGATTCAGGTCGACAATGGTCTCGTTTTTCTTGTCGATGATTTCTTCTCTGACTTTGAGCTTGTCTTTAGCCAGAAGGTTAGCGTTGATGATGTTTCTTACAACCTGTTGGTATCGATTCAGCGCTCTCTCTTTTTTCTCATTCTCCAAAGCCTGGGCTCGAAGTTTCATCTTCTCGTCCTTAGCATTCTCTTGAAGGAGATCGAGCTTATCCATGAGCTCTTTGTAGACTTCTTGCTCATCCTGAGATTCTTGCGCTAGGGCCTGATCCTTGAGGGTGTCGTAGGCTTTCATCTGAGCCCGCAGATCATCGTTTTCGCGATTAATCTTTTGTTTCTCTAACCTCTCGTGAATCGACTTTGTACCGGTACGTAGAGAAGCCACGACGTACATCATCAGAAAAACGAAGGAGAGCACCATGAAGAGATCCGAATAGGATCCCCACGAGTCTGAACTATTCAACTCTTCCTTGAATTTATCGTACTTAAAACCTTTCATAAGAGCATTTTCCTTGTGAGAAGACATGCCTATATCGGTGTTTTTTTTAGAGACCTGAGGGTATTTTACTTGAGTGCGTGAGTAAGAAATTTATTCCCAAACCTGATTAATAGCTTGGGAACAAAAAAGCATTTAATAAATCAAAAAGGTCGGGTATGCGGTGCTTGTTAGTAAGCCAGAAGTTTTCTCAAGGCTGCTAACACATCACTGGTCTGAGGGAGGATGACTTCCTCGAGATCAGGGCAGTAAGCGACGTGAGTGTCCTTCGAAGCCACACGCAGAATCGGTGCATCCAGAAGTTCAAAACACTCCTCATTGATGACAGCACAAACTTCTCCAGCATAGCCAGAGGTCTTGTGCTCTTCATGGGCAATAAGCAGCCTGTTGGTTTTCGCCAAAGACTTCTTCACTGTTTCCATGTCAAAGGGTGCAATCGTACGGGCATCAATGACCTCTACTTCATGGCCCTCGCCGGCCAGTTCTTTGGCGGCTTCAATCGACTTTTGCACCAGCGCTCCCCAGCAAACAACTGTCGCGTGTTTCCCTTCACGGGCAATGCGGGCTTTCCCAAAAGGGATCATGAAGTCTTCACCTGGATCTGCCGAGCGGTTATAGCCTTGGTAATAGAGGTGCTTGTGCTCAAGGAACATGACAGGGTCGTCTGAGCGGATCGCCGTTCTCAAAAGTCCAATGGCATCAAGAGCATTTGAGGGATAAACCACCCGAATACCAGGGACGTGAGTAAAAAGTGATTCTCCACTTTGAGAGTGATACATGGC
>JAJTIF010000391.1 GCA_021299675.1 Pseudomonadota bacterium
AATGTAGTTCACCTGCTCAACGAGTTATCCACGGAGGCTAACTGCACTCTGATCGTGGTCACTCATGATGACTCTGTGTCCTCGGCTTTCAGCCGAAAGATCGTGATTGAAGATGGTGTAATTATCCTATAGCATAGGTTGATTTTTAGTCTTTTCAAGAATTTAAGAGATTTACTGATGAGTGTAAAAAACCTCAATGGGTTTTTATTTTTTATAGTTTTTTTTCTGTCACTGAGTGTTCCTGCTCAGGCCCAAGAACTCATCGGCCCCATCAAAGAACTCTTCCGCGTCGATAGCATTGAAGTCGAAGGAAACCGCAAGGTTGAAGTGGAAGCGATTCTTGAGAAATTGAGCATCAAGCGTGACGAAATGATCGACAACTATCTGGTGCGCAAAGACATCCAACGCATTTTTGAAATGAAGTACTTCGATCAGGTCGAGGCTTGGCACAAAAAGAGCGCCGATAAAAACATTCTTCTCTTTCGAGTGAAAGAAAAACCACTGATCAATAAAGTTGAGTTCAGTGGAAACGATGAGATCAACGACGACGACCTCAAAGAGCAAATTAAAACGAAAGAGTTTCAGATCCTCGATGTGGCGACGCTCAAAGCAGACACTCTCGCGCTCATGAAGCACTACGAAGAGAAGGGATTCTTCATTGCTCAAGCCACTTACACTCTTTCAGAGCAAGAGAATGGCACGGTCACTGTGACCTTCAACATTAAAGAATGGGATAAGGTGATGATCAAAAAAATCACCATCCTCGGCAATAAGGCGATCGGCGACCAGGAGCTAAAGGGCTTCATGCAGACTCAGGAAGAGACTCTCTTCTCCGGCATCTCGGGCTCGGGCAACTTTAAAGAGGTTAATTTTCAGACCGATGTCGAGCGCCTGAAGTACCTTTACAAGACTCGTGGTTACCTGCAGGTCAATATCTCCAATCCGATCGTCACAGTATCGGAAGACAAGAAATGGATCTTCATCACACTTCAGATCACGGAAGGACCCCAGTTCACGGTCAACAACGTCTACTATAACGGTGAGCTCCTTTTCACAGAAAATGAGATGAACGAAAAGGTGAAGCTCAAGCCAGAAGATATTTACAACGAAGAGAATCTTCGCCTGGATATTCAGACTCTCACGGAGATGTACCAGGACAAGGGCTATGCCTTCGCCAACGTGCTCAGAACGCTTGAGATCGTTCCCGGTGAAAATAAAGTCGATGTGATTTTCTCGTTTGATAAGGGCAAGATTTGTTACTTCGGTAAGATCATCGTGAAAGGGAATACTAAGACCCGCGATAAGGTGGTTCGTCGTGAACTGCGCATCTATGAGGGCCAGATGTATTCCGGCTCACAGCTCAGGATCTCTAGAGAAAACGTGAACCGTCTGGGCTTCTTTCAGCCAGAGAGTGTGGTGTTCAATACGGTTGCTCAAAAGGGCAAGGACAACGTCCTCGACGTAGAGATCTCGATTCAGGAGCGTGCGACTGGACAGATCAGTGTCGGTGCGGGCTACTCAACCGCTACCCAAGGCTTCGTCCAAGCGAGTATCGCGCAGAATAACTTCCGGGGCCTGGGCCAAAACGTAAACTTCAACCTCTCGCTTGCTCAGCAGCAGCAGATCTATAACTTCGGTTTCACGGAGCCCTACTTCTTGGATACGAAATGGACCGCAGGGGCTGATTACTTTAGAACCTTTTCAAACTTCATCCGCTCTTTTAGTTTTGAAAAGCATGGCTTCAATCTGAGAGTCGGGTATCCCATATTTGAGTACACGCGCCTCTTCCTGACCTACCGCTACGAAGACAACAAGATCGGAAACGTCTCGAACCCAACCATCGATCCGGCCCTTGAAAATGGATCGGCAGGTGCCGTTCAAGCATCGCTTATTAATGATAAGCGAAATAATATTTTTGAACCCACGGCCGGTCACTATGCTTCGACCTCGCTTGAGTACGTTGGGGCAGGTGGTATCCAGCGCTGGGTGAGAGGGGACCTCGAGGGTCGCTACTACAAACCTGTCTGGGGAGATCTCATCTTTAGAACAAGAACCTCTTTGTCCCAAATTTTCAGAACTACCGATCGTGGTATTCCTCGAATCGAAAGATTTTCCATGGGGGGAGCTCGTAACATGCGTGGTTTTCAACTCGAAGACATCGGCCCTCTTATCCAAGCTAAAAATATCAACACCGGTGTGAATGAAACCTTTAACCGTGGTGGACTCACGCAGCTCTTATCAACCTACGAGTTCGAGCACCCGATGATCAAGGAAGCTGGACTAAAGTGGGTGGTCTTTGCGGATCTAGGTAACGTGTGGGAAGACCGCATCGGAAAAGATGACGATTACTCTCTACGGGCCAACTACGGCTTTGGATTCAGATGGTTTTCGCCCATCGGTGTGCTGCGCTTTGAGTTTGGTTTCCCACTTAATAAGAGAGAGAGAGAAGCACCGAACCAATTTCACTTTGACATAGGACAACTGTTCTAAAAATGATAACTTTTAAAAAAAGCT
>JAJTIF010000246.1 GCA_021299675.1 Pseudomonadota bacterium
CATACTTATCGCCTTCACCGTTCAAAAGCTTGCGACCGTTGAACTCAGTTACCTGAGAAATTCGATCTAGCTCTTGCTTTAGGTTTTGGTATTCCATATCCGTCATGCTGCGTTCACTATCACCTACCGTGTCTGAAGAGGTCTGGATAGCAAGTTCTCTCATGCGTGTCAGAATCGCCGAGGATTCATTCAGGGCCCCTTCTGCGGTTTGGATCATGGAGATACCATCATTGGCGTTTCGATCGGCTTGCTTGAGGGAGCGCATCCCAGCTTTCATTTTCTCCGAGATCGCAAGCCCCGCGGCATCGTCAGCGGCTTTTGTGATACGCGACCCGGAAGAGAGCTTTGAGAGGTTATTTTCAGTCTCTCGGGTGTTGGTACTTAAGCTTCTCTGCGCTGTAAGTGAAGCCACGTTAGTATTGATACGAAAACCCATAGTCCTCTCTCCTTGGTTAAATCACCTCCCGATCCTTGGGTTGAACAAACTCGGTATGAGTAAGTCGTGGGCTTCCGTGCCTCTTGTGAACGTGCTCAGTTTGAGCAGGTGACTCTTCGGGTGGGTGAGTGGGAAAATAAGGACTATTTCTATTATGATAAACTTTTAACAAAAGATCGCATTTTCGGGGGAGAAAAGCTAAATAAAAAGTTAGTAAAGTGGCCCCAAAACCTCTCTGGGATCAATAAATTGTGTTAAGGCTTTCTCTAAATCGGCGGCAGCCACAGCTCCTGGCATGTCACAGACCTCAGGTCGTACGAGAGAGAGTTGCAGATGCAGATGTGGATTCCATCCACCGTTTTCACTCTTGTCGCCAATCCACGCGATGATCTCTCCTCGTGCGATGCTCTCGCCCACATTTTTATGTTCAAAGGATTTCTTCGAGAGATGCCCATAAAGCGCCCAAAGACTTGTGCCTTCAAACTGGTGCTCCACAATGAGTGTGTAGCCGTAATCACCAGCAGCTGCATTGTATGCTTTCATGAAGAGTGTGCCCTCATAAAAACTTTTAATCGGGTGATGGATGGGAGCGGCGATGTCGATGCCCATGTGGATATTGCGTTCACCCTTGAAGAGTTCAGTGGTGTACATGTTTTTTCGAACTTCATTAAAACGGCCTACCCCAAACTCACTCTTCATGGAGCGGCTGGGGTCATAGCCCTGAGTGAAGTCGTAGACCTCGTAGCCTTCGGGCAGATCGATCACAGAAGAGAACTGAAACTTTTTAAAATTAATCTTTGGCATATTTTTGAACCACGTCCTGGTCAAAGCCATTGCAGCTCATCCCGGCGTCAACCACAAGAGTGGTGGCGTTGATGCCGCTGGAGCGAGGCGAGAGGAGAAAGGCCACCGTGTTGGCGACTTCTTGGGTTTCAAGTGCTTTTTTTCTAAGCGTGAGAGCCTCAGCAAAAAGGTAATTCTCAATATAGTGGGGGATTCCCGCGGAGGCGGAAGTTTTCAAAGGCCCAGCGCCCACGGCGTTGACCCGGATCTGAGAGTCGGCACTGAGGGATTTTGCCAGATAAGCGACACTTGTTTCAAGCATCGCTTTGATGGGGCCCAGGTAGCCATAACTGGTGGCGCGAGTGTTGGAGATGGAGATGGTCACAATACTGGCACTGGGAGAGAGGTGAGGCTTCAGAGCGCGAGTCATCTCGACCAGTGAAAAACTCGAGATCTGGGCAGCCTCTAGGTAATCGGTCCTCAGAGTCTCGTGAAAGGGCTTAGGCCCTTCAGAGAAATTACCGAAGGCCAGAGAATGAAGAAAACCGTCGAGTTTTCCGCTCAGCTCTTTTCCTAGAGCTTCGATATCACCTTTCTGAGAGACGTCACAGACGAAGACCTGTGAGCCCGGAAAGAGTTTTTCCACCTGAGAGACTTGTTCACTTTTCTGGACCGTGAAGACACACTGGGCTCCTTCACCCTGAAGTGTCTGAGCGACGTGAGTGGCGACACTTTTTTTATTAGCGACACCACTGATCAGAAATGTTTTGCCTGAGATATTGAGAAAGCTCATACTATGGCAGCCGCAAACTCAATCGTGAGAATGGTCTTGCCCTCGACTGTCACTTTGCCTTTCATGAAAGCCGCGTTGGCGAGCATCTCGACAAAGTCCACTTTGATTTCAAGTCTGTCCCCGGGGCGTGCCATGTTTTTAAACTTGGCACTCTGGATGCGTGTGACCACAGCGGTCTGGGTACCTTCTGATTTTTCACCTCTGCGTGCCATGAGGTAAGCCCCAGTCTGAAACACGGCTTCACACATCAGGACTCCAGGCATCACGGGATTTCCAGGAAAGTGGCCTTTAAACCAGTCCTCAGAGCCGGTGAGCTGCTTGAATGTCGTTACTGACTCGCTGGTTTCATCGATCAGTCCATCGAGCATCAAAAAGGGTGGGCGCTGAGGGATGAAGGCGAGGATCTTTTCTAGATTAGCCATTGAGCCCTCCGGCGATATCAAGTGTGGCGCCTGTGATGTAGCTGGCTTCTTTGGAGGCAAAGAAGAGCACAGCGGCTGCCACTTCATCAACGCGTCCGAAGCGACGCATGGGAACTTGTGATTTGTATTCTTTGACTTGCTCTTCGGGGAGATCAGCAATGAGCTCTGTCTCAATGAAGCCCGGACAGACATTGTTGATGGTGATGTTTCTTTTGGCGACTTCTTTTGCCGTCACGAGTGAGAGAGCGATCTGGCCGGCTTTCGAAGCAGCGTAGTTGGCCTGACCGGGGAGTCCGAGTTTACCGCCGATAGAGCTCATGTTGATAATGCGTCCGTAACGAGTCTTCATCATCATGAGGGTGGCGTTTTTGGTCATGAGGTAGGTCCCCTTGAGATTGGTGTCGAGCACCAGGTCCCAATCGTTTTCCGTCATACTGGCGATAATAGAGTCGCGACGGATGCCGGAGTTGTTGACTAATACCTCAAGGCTAGGGAAGGGGAAGTTTTGAAAAAAGTTCTCCACCTGTGAATTATTAGAAACATCAAATTTTGCCAGCTTTAATCGGTCGCCGTATTGCGCGTGTTTCTCTTTAAAGGCATTCGCCTTTTCATCGTTGCCCATATAGGTCGCCACCACGTGTGCTCCCTCTTTCAGGAAGGCTTCGGCGATGCCGGCGCCGATACCGCGGGTGCCGCCGGTGACGATGACGTGGGTGTTCTCATATTTCATAAAAGTTTCCTTTTTTTATTTTGATAGGTAGCTCGCCACTTCGTTGGACTGGATCACACCGTAGTTGGCGGCGCCGAGCCAGCCCGACATGATGATGCCCACTGACCCCGCATGAAAGAGACCATGGACTTCTTTGTGCAGATTCATGGAAACCTCTAGGCCCTCAAATTTTGTTCCAAAGGAGCTGCCCTGAGGATGAAGCGTGTAGCGCTCCACGGTTCGAGGTGTAGCTGCTTCAACGGTTTCAAGATGATCACGCAGATCCGGGAAATACTTCTCAAGCCCTTTGAGAGTGTCTTCAATCATTTCTGCTTTGGCGGATTCGTAATCATCTTTTGAAAGCGCTGCCCAGTGCTCATAGCGGCAGTTGGTGCTGGAGACGATCGCGGCCCGCGCATTCGGGTCCTGGGGCCTTGTGTCTTCGGGGTAGTAGACGGAGAAGGTGCGCGAGCTGACTTTAAGATCTAAGAGGCGCTCAGGCACATAAGTAGGGTAGCTGGAAGTGAAGACCAGATCTCCCATCTTGGGGAGCACGGTGCCCGCTTTAAAGCCCATGTAGACCTGACAGCTGGAAGTATTGAGGCGGATGTTTTTGGCTTTCTCGATGAAGGCAGATGAGAAGTTTTCTTCATCCACCATGTTCAGAACCGTGGAGCGGATATTGCCGTTAGAGATGATCGCGCGGGTTTTAACGGTCTTGCCTTTCACCACCACACCAGTCACCTGCTTGTTTTCGGTGACGATCTTTTCCACTCTTGCCTGGAGTTTGATGTCGACGTTATTTTTCAAGAGCTCTTCTTTCATCTTCTCGATCAGCACATCCGTGCCGCCCTTGAAAGTGTAGACGCCTTTACTCATAAAGTTTGAGAACACAATCCCATACGTGATCGCTGGGTCTTCAAGCGTCGAGCCGTTGGCGTAAGTGATGGGCTCCATCAAAAATCTCACGACGTCGTTGCGGCCAGGGAAGAACTTTTCAAAAAGCTCTCCATTGGTCATCTGGTTTTGATCATAAAAATTCATCTGCGCCAGATGCTCAAAGAATGCGGTGACCACGTCCGGGGCGATCTTGAAATGTTCGATGAGTTTTTGCGTGAAATCAGTTTTAGTGAACTCCGTTTGCACAGAGAATTGCGGGTTATCAAATCGCACGTCTTTAAGCTGCACAATCGAATCGGCGATTTCTTTGTTCCAGTATTTGCGACAGGTTTTGATCATGCCCGCCGGAAAGCCGTGCAGAGAGATGTCAAACACATGTTGGCGGGAGTCGCGGTAGAACCAAGTGGCAAAGCCACCGAGCTTATTATGTGCTTCAAGGAGCAAGACCTTGAAGCCATGGCGTCCAAGAATATTAGCGGCGGTCATTCCGGCCAGACCTGCCCCTATAATCGTGACATCGTAGTCAGAATCAATTTCTTGCCGGACACTTATGAGCATAAGTTTTGCTCCGCATAAAATCTAATCAAAATCATGCAAAAAATTAGACTATTCCCTCGAAAAAGTCATGAATTCATTTAGAATATAATCTATGTCAAAGGCATTCTTAAGACTTAAAGATTACTTCTCATTTGATACCCGCGCGCTGGCCCTGGGCCGCATGGGATTGGGTCTGAGTGTCTTTGTGGATATTCTGTGGCGGATGCAATCGATCGATTGGCACTACACGGATCTGGGCACCATGCCACGAGATGTGTTTTTATCGCAGTTTGCTTTTTCTTGGACCAACTCTTTTCACCTCATGAACGGCACTTTTGGCTTCGCGTTTATTCTATTAGCGCTCCATGGCCTGATCGCCCTGATGGTCGCCGTTGGATACAAAACCCGTCTTTTCACTTTTCTGCTCTCCATGTTCACGATCTCATTGCATAACCGTTTGTGGTATCTCAACAACGGGGGAGATGATGCGCTACGGGCCCTGCTCTTCTTTGCGGTCTTTATCCCTTGGGGAGAGATGTGGTCTGTCGATTGGTGGCGCAAAGGTCAAAATGTCGCTCCCAGAAAGATCTCTGGCTCATGGGTGGCGGTGTGGTTTCTGCAGGCCTTTTGTGTTTATTTCGTGAGCTATATTTTAAAAACCTCTCCTATCTGGCGCCAGGACTACACAGCGATCTATTATTCTAGTCATCTCGATCTCTTCGCCACGCCCTTGATGAAAAGCCTGCGCCAATTTCCATTGTTTCTCAAAATTTCCACCTTCCTCACCATCATGCTGGAGTGGCTGGGGCCCCTCGCTCTGGTGCTTGGGTTTGTGGCGCCTCGACGCTTTTGGAAATGGGTCAAGCTCGGTGTGGTGGCCAGTTTCTGGGGACTACACTTGGGAATCATCCTGACTATGAGTATAGGTCTCTTTCCTTTCTACTGTATTTTTATGTGGTTCTTTTTTCTTCCCACTGAAATCCTCGACTGGTTTGAAGATCGCTGCCCTAAAGTCGTGAAGCTTCTGAACGCGCCTCTGTCATGGCTTTCGCTCAAGCTGGGCTTGAGTCCCGTGTCTTCAAGAGATTCAAAGGGCCTTTTTTATCTTTCTCAAGGCTTTGGTGTGTTTATTTTTGCTACCATCTTTTTTTGGAACCTCTCCACCCTCAAGCCGCCGATGAAAGTGAGCATTCCCTTTTGGATCAACGTCACCCGCTGGTTGCACCTGTATCAAGAATGGAATATGTTTTCGCCCTTTCCTAAGCAGGAAAACGTCTGGCTGGAGATCCCAGCGGAGCTGGAAGATGGAACCAGCGTTGAGCTGCTCAGTGGGAGCAGCGATATTCTTTCCAGCAAAAAAGATATTTTTCCCAAGATGATTCCTGACGAGCACTGGCGCAAGTTTTACATGAACGTCGCTGATAATGATAAGCTCGCGAAGCAGTATGCAGGAGCGTGGTGTCGCCTGTGGAATCGCTCACCCGAGAGCGGAGGTATGCTCCCTCGTCTGCGTCGCTTCTCTATTATTTCTTATCACCACGTGATCCTTCCCGACTACAAACAGTCTGATCTCCATAAAAAGGTCATCTGGAACCACTGGTGCTTTGAGCAGGACCTACCCAAATAGGTGAGTGCCTCTAATCTTTGTATGAAGAGGCGTTGATTTTTTATAAATAAAACCCATTTGCGATAGGCTAAGCACTCAAAATATCTGACAAAAGATTCTGTTGGTTTAACCGCTACCTTAATTTCTGTTCACAAATCTTTATTCGCACAAGTTTTCATTTAAAATGACGAAATGATTTCCGTGAAAAATAAACTAAAAGTTTTACTGGTGGATGATAATGAAGACGTGCTGGAGTTTCTCCACGACGTCCTTGGGCAGTCTTACGAGGTGGTCATTGCCGTCAACGGCCTTGAGGCCCTTGCAAAGTTTCAGCAAGAGACCTTTGATTTCATCGTCAGTGATGTGCGAATGCCCAAGTTGAGTGGGATTGAGATGGCCCATGAAGTGCGAAAAACCAGTCAGCTGCCCATTCTATTTATCACAGCCTCTGAAGATGAGTTCTGCGAACAGATCCAATCTCTCACGCATGTCTATAAAGTAAAAAAGCCTTTTCGTTATCAGGAGCTGCAAGAAAAGCTTAAGCAGCTGCATGAGCTTTACTTTAAAGCTTTCTCTGAAGTCGCATAGATTTAATGTGATTTTCTAGAACCGAACTTCTCTCAGACCCTTCTTGCTTAGGACTTCCTTGGGAATGTCACCCTTGGAAAAAACGATAAGGATCGAGTTATTGACTTCGGAGATCAGACTTAGGCTGTCCTCGATATTCTTGACTTGCTTAGGCAGGCTAGCTTTGCCAGAAAAAAACTTAATGCGCCAGTCGTTGATGAACTTATCTTTGGCAATATTGAACTTAAAACTAAAAGAATCGGCATCGATCTTATTGAGATCTTCGATGTAGAGATTAATATTCGAGCCATCTCCCCATTTTAGCATGGTCCCATTCACAATGTTAACGACATCAAGCTCACTGGGCTGGTCTTTATCCTGAGCAATAATAACGCGCACACCGCCTAGAGAGGGGTATGCCGTCAAAGAGAAGAGCATGATAGATACTGCGAGTACTCGAAACATTTTTTAAGCCAAACTTAATTGTTTTTCTTCTTCTAATTCTAATTTGCCAAGAGGCAGAAGATCAATGTTTAATTTCTGCGAAACTTAAGTCTTAGGGATGAGTTCATGTTCAATCGATGCCTGTTTTTTATTTTAAGCTTGTTTACGACACTCGCCTACGGCGTGGACATCAACTTCTTTGGGCAAGCACGTCTTTCAAAATCAAGCTTAGATAACACTAAGATCACTTATGACGGTATTGGTAACGAGCTGACCTTCTCAGGACTTGAACAGTCAGGTGTGCGTCTGACGGAGAAGGTGGATGACCTCACTCAAGCGGTGTTTCAGGTTATTTCCTCAGAGGATAATAACTTGCGCTTGGATCTGTTACAAATTAATCGTAACCTCAATAAAAATATGCGACTGAGACTGGGATTGCAGCGTATGCCCAATTGGCTCGTGTCAGAACACATCCAGGTGGCTGCTCTCTATCCTTGGATAGACCCGCCCAAGGAGCTCTATGACCGCATGGCGATCCGCTCCTTTAATGGCGCGAGTTTTGATCTCATTTTTGACAAATTCTATGCCACAACATTCTTGGGTGACGCTCGTCAGAACTTCGAGTTTGATTTCGCGGACATTAGCGTGAGTGCTCAAGACGTCACAGGCCTCAAGCTCGGATACGATAATGGGGCGGTCAATTTCTTCGTCTCAGGGATGACGGCGCGTCCTGAGGTTATTCTCAAGGCCAGTAGTCTGTCGGGTATATCAGTCAGTACCGTGGCCAAGTCTTATATGATCAATGATTACTTCTTGTTCAATACGGGACTGTCCTGGTTCTTTGGCGACAACATGATCTACACGGAATATGCTTCCACTCGTTCTAGTACTCGGGAGTATGAGCATTTTGAGTCGGCGTATTTCACCTATGGCCGCAAGTTTCTCGAGAAATTCACTCTCCTGGCGACTTACTCCACGGATCTAGATGTGCGCTCCACGATTGCGCCCTCAGCAACCGCGACCTACAGCACGGATCTGAACTACCAGCTCAACATGAACAATCTCCTGAAGTTCTCCTTCAAGCACGTCGACTTCAAGCAGAACCGGGCCACGGGTCCCTTTGGGGAAACCACGGGTTTGTTGAACATGGCGGCGGGATCTCCGAATAATTTTAATATTTTCTCTGCTGGTTGGGCCTTTATCTTTTAGGATGCTATGAAAGATACCCTGATCTCGGAAGTCTTTCCTTTTAAGCTCGCGGCTCTCGCGTTTGGTCTCCTTCTATCGATTTTTTCTTTCATGTCCTACTTCCACATCCGAAACTACGGATTCATTGCTGACTTCAATGAAGTCGATGTGCCGGTCATTCAACTGACCAGTACCCAGATTCGACTCATCTCCGAGCTCGCGCTGATGATTGAATCCACCCCCGGTGAAGCGGTCAAAAATGAGATCCTACGAAACCACATTGAAAATCTTAAGTTTTCCTTGGCGGAAATCGAAAATCTCATCCCTGACGATCGCGCCAGTGCTGCGCAGATTGTAAAAATTCGTGCCCTAATCGACGAGCTAGAGAAGCAGGGGAGTATGAATCTTGCCACCATCCAAGAGTTGCGTACGCTGGTGCAGAATTACATCGAGGACTATCTCCTTCGAAAGAATGCTCAGGTCGATTACGAGAAAAAGATCTCGTCAGTGATTTCGATCCTCTCCCTGGTGAGCATTGTCGTGTTTCTTTTCTCCATCCTCGTCGTTTACCGCAAGTACCAAAATAACCTGAATAACATTAGTATCCTCTCCACCAAGCTCGAGCAGGAACAAGTTAAATCCATCAATACCTCTAAGCTCGCCTCCATCGGGGAGATGGCCGCTGGCCTCGCCCATGAGATCAATAATCCCCTGGCTGTCATCGTGGCCCGCACGGATCTTATGATGATGAAACTTGAGGCCAATCAGGTTGAGGCTGAGCAGCTCAAAACATCCATGGTAAAAATCAGCCAGATGGCCGGCAGGATCTCGAAGATCATCGATAGCGTCCGCAAGCTTTCTCGGGGCAATACCAGCTCGGAGCTCACGACGGTGGATCTGAATGAGGTGATTGAGGACGTCTTGAGTCTGGTGCATGAAAAAGGGAAAAACCTCGATATTGAACTGTCCTCCCAGTTGCATGCTCCTTTGATGGTTCACTCGAACTACACCTTGATCTCACAGGTAATCATCAACCTTATCAACAATGCCATCGATGAGCTCAAGAGAGAGGAGTACCTCAATAGCAAAAAAACCATTTCTATCTCCTCCGAAGAGGAAGGGGATTATGTGGTCTTGAGGATTCAAGATTCGGGCAAAGGCATCCCGGGCGATATTCGTGAGAAAATGTTCACGCCTTTTTTTACGACCAAAGAAGTCGGTCAGGGAACGGGGATTGGGTTGAGTATTTCATTAGGTCTCGTGAAAGAACTCAAGGGAGAGCTTTTTTTAGAGCCACAGATTCTACCTACGGTCTTTGTGTTTAAACTGCCTAAAGCCAATCTAACTCTCGACACCGCCATTTTATAAGTGCCTCGGCATGGCGAGAATTCACCACACGTTTTGACGTCTCTTCATCAATAAACTCGGGCGCTGCTAAGCCTAGCTTTTGACTCCACTGAGTATAATAATCAGCTCGAGTGGGATGATGAGAAGAAACTGCGTGCAGGAGAGACAGCTCGCTGGGTGCCGCTAGAATGAGAGAGAGAAGATCCTCTCGATGAATCAGGTTCACTCGATCACACCCTCCAGAGAGACCCTTGCGACCGCTAAGATGGCGCGCCGGGTGCCGCTCACCGCCGATGAGCCCACCTGGACGAATCACCAGAAGTCTTGATCCAAAAAGACTTCGCAGGGCCCCTTCGGTCTCTAGCAGCCAGCGCCCGGAAGGGGTATCGGGTGCTGGGGGAGTTGTCTCATCGACAGAGTCTTGCCCACTCCCAAAAACGGAGGTGGAGCTGATGAAAATGACTTTTGGGGCCGAAGTTTGAAAGGCTTTGCGAGCGAAAGTTTTGGGTGCCAGGGTCATAAGCGGTGGCGTATTAAGAAAGAGTACATCGTGAGGATGAGTGGGGAGATCGTGTTGGGTCATCTCAAAGCTTGAGCGATGAGTTCCCCAAGACTCGTGCCCCAAAATTTTGAGGCGCTCTGCCAAGGCACTGCCGAGCCACCCCAGACCTATGATCCCCCATTGCACGCTACTTCTCTGTCATCGTGGTGACGTCAAAATCCACGGGCACGCTTTCGGCCATGAGCCATTTTTCACACTGCTTCATGAGTTTGGCACAGGGTTTATCGTGGGGATAGCTCGCGACGACGCCTTCGAGGAGAGTCTTGGCCTCAGTGAATTTTTTCTCTAAGAAAAGTGCGTAGCTCTTGTTGTAGAAATCAAAGGCATCTCCATCTTTATAAAGATAGTGCTCACCGTGAATGACTTCATAGATCATCACTGGTGTGCTCTTGCCTTTGACTTTCACTTTATCTAAAAGTCGCGTGCGGTACTTATTCTGTGGCAAGCGGGCAAAAGTGTATTCAGAAATAATAATCTCTGCGCCGTAGTGCTTACACAAACTCTCAAGTCGTGCACCGAGGTTCATGTTGTCCCCCAGGGCGGTGTAAGAGAAAATCTTATCACTGCCCATGTTACCCACACTGCACTCACCGGAGTTGAGTCCAATCCCGACCTTAAAGACGGGCAGTCCGCGCGCCGTGAAGTCTTCATTGATCGCTGGCAGGGCCTCCATCATTTTCACCGCCGCTTGCACCGCCCAGTCAGGATGATTATCCAAATCCAGCGGAGCCCCCCAGAACGCGACGATGGCGTCCCCGATGTATTTATCCAGTGTGCCTTTGGTTTCAAACACAATGTCCGTCATACGGCCCATGTATTTGTTCAGAGCCGCGGAGAGCTCCATGGGAGTCAGTTTTTCGGAGATGCTGGTAAAGTCGCGCACGTCCGAGAAGAGACAGGTGATGTCGCGCTTTTCACCACCGATCTTGAGCTTTTCAGGGTTATCCAACATCTCGTTGACGATGGCAGGAGAAACGTAGCGGGCGAAGGTGCCTTTAATTTGTTTCTTCTCTTTGGCGGATCGGTAGAAGTTGATGAAAGTCGACCAGGAGTAAGTGTTGAAAAAACACGCGAGCGTATAAAAGAGTTTAAGCTCATATCCCTTGGGGAGGAAGAGGTGGCGATCCAGCATAATGACCGAGGCACTCACTGTGAGGAGCACACCAATGTCCAGCAGAGCGTTTCCAAAGCGCTGGGTGATCACGATGATGAGAAAGCCCAGGATCATCATGACGATCGAGACATTCAAAGATGTTTCCGTGGGCTCATAGACATAACCCGACAGCAGCTGGTGGGTCACGTTGGTGTGGGCGTACATCCCTGGCATCTTGGAGTCGATGGGAGCATTTCGAAAATCGTGCGCCCCCTCAGCGACGGAGCCGACCATTATTATTTTTCCTTCGATGTGTTTGCGGATTTTTTCGTCTTTTGGATTAGCATTCAGGAGTCGGTAATAACTAATGGAGTGGTAATTCTCCCTGCGAGACGAATAGCGCACTTTAATTTCACCGTTGGTGTCGAGTTTGATCTCTTTACCTTTAAAGGTTAGTACCGCCTCACCGTTGGCGTTGGTTTGGATCTTAGACTTCTCTCCTGAATAGGCCTCCGCTGTGACCAGGCCCATCGAGCCCACATACACTGATTCACGAATGTCATCGAGGTAGTTGGCGGTGATGCGGTAATGGCGAAACACACCATCAAAGTCTTCGCTGTTACCGATGTGGCCCATGAGGGATTCGGTCTCAATTAATTTTTTGATGGG
>JAJTIF010000412.1 GCA_021299675.1 Pseudomonadota bacterium
AATAGAGAATAGAGAATAGAGAATAGAGAATAGAGAATAGAGAATAGAGAATAGAGAATAGAGAATAGAGAATAGAGAATAGAGAATAGAGAATAGAGAATAGAGAATAGGAAGAGGGAATAGGAGGAATGGAGAGCTAATAGCGAATAGAGAATAGCGAATAGAGAATAGGGAATAGGGAATTATAACAGTCTGCTTTACTTGCCATGTTGTGTGTTCAACGTTTTCGATGTAAGAAGCCCTCCTGTTATCGACGTCTAGGAACACCGAATACTGGCATCCGTCTTATTACTGGTACATTGAATTCAGTTCTCTGCTGACCTCAGCAAGAAAGTGTGAAATCGTGGACGCCTGATCAAGTTAAAAACTGGGCCGTACAAACCGTAGGACTCAAGCCTGAACATGGGGAGAAGTTGTTGCAGAACGAAATCACTGGTACAACAATGTACTGACTCTACTGATACTTAGGTGATGTTCTGCTGTGCAGTACAATCGAGAGCTTTCGTAGTGATGGGATACCTCGTGGTCCTGCGACAAAACTTGCAGAAGCCCTTGATCGACTGAGAGGTTCTACAGAATGTTACATTTGTTAACCCGCAGGCATGGATACATCATCCCCCAAAAGCCTCATTTCCTCTGTAAGACAGCGCATGATAGAGAGAGGCATCCCTGTTAGGGAGGATATGTACACACCTCTTCCTCTTCTTGAGAAGCGCGTTTTTGAATCTTTTGTCTGTCGTGAGGCTGCCCTGAATTTGGGTGTACAGCTTTTGACGCATACAACTTGTCCTGCATTTGACAAAAGGTGGAGATTCCCTTTGGCTGGCACGAGAGGTGGACCTGGAACTGGAAAGGTAACAACTAAGCTGTGTAACTAAAGGTGCAGACTCGCTTTATTGACGAACTTTCCAAAAAGGTATCTAGCCGAGATTCTCGCCGTCTTGTCATTAGTGTGTCCTACACTGGATATACGCGGCCGTTTACTGAACTTCCTATCGCTGTACGAGTTCTATTCTATGCTCTTGCTGCTCCTTCGAACACGTTAGAGGAGGCTTGGAAGGCCTTTGTACAGATTCCTGGCGTACAATCCCTGACTCTGAGGGAGACGTTATTTGCGCTTATGGAAGCAGCAGAGGCCGAGAATGTGGTTCTCTGTGTGGACGAAATTATTCGGTCTCGCATGCCTTCGGATTGTCTCCTTGATCTTACTTCCACAATGGATGCATTTAGGCGAGCAAGTGATCCGGAGGAGATATCGCGACTTTCTATTTTTGTTACTTCATTGGATGGCATTTTGAGCGGTGAGTTTAGTGCTTCAGGTATCGACAATCCTCATCCGTCTTGCTAATACATTCTCAGGTCGTATGATTACGTGGGTAGGCCTCCCTTTGCTTTCTGAACCCGGAGTGCGAGAACTACTTGTTGAAATGGAATGGAAAACTCGACCAATCTTCCGACACTTGGTGAGGCTATCTTCTGGGTATCCGCGGATAGTCGAAGCCCTAAAGGCTGCATACCCTCACCTCGTTTGCAAAAATCCAGAGTCTCTTCAAGATGCCCTTTCGATTGTACGCAAAGAACTCACTGGGAGAAACTTAGCCCTAGCGGTTCCCCTAGATGATCTTAGGCTGGCTTTTTTGGCCAAAGAAGTGTCTATTAATACGCCTTTGCCAAGTGGGGATTTATGTGCTGTGAGAGTTGCAAACGGTACCTTCATTCGTCCTACTCGAGACGACACCGAGCCTGAATACCCAACCGACGCCCCGTTTATTCCCCTTGTCCCACTGTTACCTCTGTTTCTTTGGGCTTTCGATCGACAAGCTGATTTCTCAGCCAAGGTACTGTACGAGTTTATGAAGTTTTGTTTCGATCGTACCTTAGAGGGGAACCACCATGATTTTGACCGCTGTGGTTTCTATGGATCAGGATTCGAGCGTGCGCACTCTTATTACTTGGTACTTCGATCCCTTTTGGAAAACTCTGTTGAAAGGGCATATCTTCTGACCCCTAACAAATCCGTTGCGACCATGAAACAACTTACTGACCCTACACTTGTGGTTACTGACAAGTTTTCAGGGGTTAGCCACACTCTTTCCTATTTTTTGAAAGAATATCTTCAACCAACTGCGAGTATTGTACTTCAACTTGGGGGAAACTTTCCGGGTTGTGACACGCTATTTTTCTGCAGCAACAATGGGGCGGTCCACCTTTATCTCTATCAAATGAAATATTACGGCCCCACTACAACCTTTGGCCTCGAGAACCGAAATGCAACTTTACAAAAGGTTAAGGAGAACTGGGGGGGCTATGGCTTTCAGGGTGTTTCTCAGAAGGAGTTTCAAGGGCTGGTTTTGACTTCCATTGCACTGAAGATTGATATTCTGGGGAGGGTATCCAGCTCTTTGCCACCTGACTCAGGTGGTGTGACTATTAGAGATTTCAACAAACTGAAGGAGCTGTATGGTCCAACTTTATTTCCCTTAATACGACCAGACAGTGAATAAAGTTATTCTTCATCAAGAAACTTCCCTCGATTAACAAGATTGAATTCTTCAATGGGTTGAAGGCTTGGTTCTTGCCCAGACAGAAGCAAGACCAACAAAAGTTTAAGTTCTTTTCTAAAGAGGAAGTCAGAACCAAGCGTAAAAGTAGCAGGTGTGATGTCAACTGCTCCATACTGGCGGGTCCGCCGGCCAGAGGGCCTTCCATTGTTGACGGAACAAGGCACTTTTCCTAATTCTTGGTCTGTCTTTGGTCTCTTGTTCCGCTTCTCTCCTCTTCATTGAGGGCAAAAGTCCAGTTGGGGCAAATGCAAGAAAAGTAAATGGTTCTTCAAATTTTCACGGACTTACACCGCCACTCTTGGTACATTTTTTTCTAGCATAGATGTACATTTTGAGGGCTCATATTGATAGTCGGTACAAACTTAAGCACTTATGTCGCTTTCACTCCTTTTCCGCAGTATCGTGCTCGACTCGCTGTTTCGGGAGTTGTTTCATCACCTCCCAAACTTGGATAGCCTTTTCCAAATCTGAATCGAAATCCTCAAGGCAGCGAAGGCTCACCCAATCGTAGTCCAGGGAGAAACCCGTATGCCCATGAAAAACAATAAAGCCCAAAAC
>JAJTIF010000381.1 GCA_021299675.1 Pseudomonadota bacterium
GGAGTGGCTGGAAAAGTACACCTTTCCGACTGAGACGCGCTTTGCTTCGAAGTCTTATGCACAAAAGAAAGCGAAGGCTTTCTTCAAAAAGCTCCTCTCCACTGGAACGCTCGGGGGTGCTTGTTATAGCTCTATCCACGATCACGCTCTTGAGTCAGCGATGAAAGAAGTCACCGGTGACGTCTTGATTGGGAACGTGCTGATGACCATGAATTCTCCTAAGCAACTCACTCAAACTCCAAAACAAGCGACGGGATTGGCCTTGAAGCTGATGAAGAAATTTAAGCACCGCTACGTGCTGACTCCGCGCTTTGCCATATCGACTGATCCTGTCACCATGAAGGAAACCTCACGCTTTGCGAATAAAAATAAAATCTACAAGCAGTCGCATCTCAGTGAGACCACGGCGGAGATTGATTTCGTCATGTCGCTTTACAAAGGGCGCACCGGTTTCAAAGGTGTTAAAAACTACACAGAGATTTATCATAAAGTAGGAATGCTTGGTCCACGAAGTCTCATGGGTCATGCCATCCACCTGTCATCGAAAGAATTAGATCTTTTAAAAAGAACCAAAACCTCGCTGGTTCACTGTCCCACCTCGAATGCTCCCCATAAGGAGCTGGGATTGGGGTCTGGATTACTTGATTTCAAAAAAATTGAACAGAAGAAAATTCCCTGGGCTCTTGGCAGCGACATCGGAGGAGGCCCATTCCTTTCTATGCTGGATGTGATGCAGTCATTTGTGATGCAGAATAAAAAAGCCAAAAGGAAGAATGCCACCTATGTCAAAGCTCTTTACCGAGCGACCTTAGCGGGAGCAGAGATCTTAGGAGTGCAGAAAAAAACTGGCAACCTGAGCAAAGGCAAAGAAGCCAATTTTATCGTTCTTCCCCTCAAGGGGGTTCGTATCAAGGATGCGGAGTCTTGCCTGTCTCAGCTGCTCAGTTCTGAGAAGAAAAGATCGCGCTTCGATGCTTATGTCGAGAAGACCTTTTATCGTGGCAGTCAGGTGTTTAAGCGCTCATGAACGTCATGTATGTCGATGACGAGAGCGACATCTTAGATCTGGCCCAAATGTTCTTTAAAGATCATGGGATCGACATCGACACCTTTACTTCTCCTGTCGAAGCCCTGCAGATGGCTGCCCAGAAAAACTACAGCGTCATCCTCTCTGATGCCCGTATGCCAGAGATGAGTGGCTTTGATTTCTATGCGAAGTTAAGGGGAGATCTTGGGTTCAAAGGCCGCTTCATGCTGGTCTCTGGTCACTATGATTATAGCGACTCGGCTCAGGCACTTGAGGGCATCGATGGCATTATCCTCAAGCCGGTGGAGTTCGATCATCTGCTTTCACTGATTAAAAATTTAGAGCTCGATCGTTAGTGAAAGAGGGCAGTGGTCTGAGCCAAAGACATCATCATGGATTTGGCAATCCCGCACTTTCTTGAGTAGCTTTTCGTCGATGATAAAGTAGTCAATCCTCCAGCCGATATTCTTCTCACGGCATCCTGCTCGCTGACTCCACCAGGTGTATTGCACCTTTTCTGGGTGGAAGTGGCGGTAGGCATCAACAAGGCCATGAGCTTCGAGCTTGTCGTGAAATGCACGTTCTATCTCGAGGAAGCCAGTGGTCTTGAGATTCGATTTCGGTCGTGCCAGATCGATCGAATGGTGGGCGGTGTTAAAATCGCCAGTGATGATGACGGGCTTGTGCTTTCGAAGCTCTTGCACTTTAGCGAATATTTCTTCTGTGTATTTTAATTTGAAGGGAACACGAGCGTGGTCTCTTTGCCCATTAGGGAAATACGAATTCACAAGATAAAAGTTTTTATATTCTTGAATGAGCGTCCGGCCTTCATTGTCAAAACTTTTCTTTTCCAAAAAAAAAGTGTCAATGGTTTTTTCACGACTCCAGGTGGCAACGCCCGAATACCCTTTTTTTAGGGCCGTCGCATAATGCAAGGAAAATTTTTGGAAATTTAGTAATTCGGGGGGAAACTGATCTATATTTGCTCTCGTCTCTTGTAGGCATAGGATATCAGGGGATGTCCTAGTGAACCATTCAAGAAAACCTTTTTGGTATACTGATCTAATTCCGTTAACATTCCACGAAAATATTTTCACAACACAATTTTCCTAGTCAGTATTTTTTTCAAACTCCGATATGATAGTCCTACCATTTTTTTTCGGATGGAGAATGACTTTCTGAAAAAAATGGTTAGAATCGGCAATCACTGCATTTGATAGTTTTCTAGGAGAGGCCATGCGCTGTTTTAAAAATATTGCTCTATTGATCCGTTCTCGTCGCATGAGTCACCCAAAAGGTTACTCCCAGTCTGAGCTCTCACACCTCCTTGGTTATAAGAATGGCCAGTTCATTTCAAACGTCGAAAGAGCACTCTGTAATATCCCACTCAAAATGCTTAAGCGCGTGTCTGAAGTTTTAGACATTCCTGCTGATGAACTCAAAGCGGCGATTCTAAAAGATCAGGAAGAAACACTGAATAACTATCTCTATAACCTCAAGCCTTCTAAGAAAGAAAAAGCCCTCATGGAGGCAGCTGAGTTTTCTGCTACAGGTACAGACGGACTCTAAGAGTACGTCTGCCAGTTCATCGAGAGCGGTCCGCTTCTCAATTTAAAAATATCTATTTCTTTTCGGCTTTGTAGGCGACGTAGTCATCCATGGTTCCCATGGTTTCTTCACGGTCCTGAGCATAGGCTTTGAAGGCTTCGATTTGCTCTTCAGTGAAGTGAGGGTCTTCAAATTCGCCTTCGAAGGAGACTTTCTCTGCCTCGAAAGGGAGTTCGTGATTTTTTGAGTAAGTGCTGTCTGGGTTATAGCGCTCAACGTGCTGGAGCAGTGCTGCTCTTTGTCGACCATCGAGTTTTTCTTCAAATCGGCGAAGCTGTTCGATGGAAGCGAAGAAATTTCTTTCGAGTTTTTTGCGATGCCTTCCGTCATCGCGGTCAAAATCCTCCCAATACTTGCGTCTGTTGGTCAGATGTTGCTCAAGCAGATTGAGATATTTCTGAACCACCTGAGCAGGGCTGAGGGGACGACCCGAGCGCCGACGGCGTGATCTTCTGAAGCTTTGATTACGAGACTCGGCGCTGCCAGCTGAGCCCTGTTGGGAGCCTGATCCTTGGGAAGCTCCCTGAGCCGATCCCTGAGGTCTAGGTCTGGATGACTGCTGTTGAGGTCTGGGACCAGCCTGGTTATTGTTTTGAGGACGACGAGGGCCTCTATGGCGACGCGAAGGATTATTCATACAGTGCTCGATCGTAAAGCTTTAAAGCTTACTTTGTCCACTTACAATTCACTCACACAATGCTCTGCATGTTAGATATAATAAGCTGAATTTTTATCAGGGGGTCTTTGTGACAAAAAAACGCGTTAAAGTTGCTGTAACCGGTGCTGCTGGACAGATTGGATATGCCTTACTTTTTAGAATCGCTTCAGGCCAGATGTTTGGACCTGAAACAGAGGTTGAGCTTCAGTTGCTCGAGCTTGAAGGTGCATTGCCTGCGCTCAAAGGTGTTGGGATGGAGCTCGATGATTGCGCCTTTCCACTCCTGCGCAACATCGTGATGACTTCAGATGTAAACGTCGCATTTAAAGATGCCAACTGGGTGATCTGTGTGGGTTCTGTCCCTCGTAAAGACGGTATGGAGCGCGCCGACCTGTTGAAAATCAACGGTGGTGTTTTCACAGCTCAGGGTCAAGCGATTGCCAAGAACGCTGCTCCTGATGTGAGAGTGTTTGTGGTCGGAAATCCTTGTAACACGAACTGTTTGATTGCCATGAATAATGCAAAGGGTGTCCCAAGTGATCGCTTCTTCGCGATGACCACCCTCGATGAGAACCGCGCCAAGAGCCAGCTTGCTCAGAAAGCTGGAGTGCCAGTTTCTCACATCACCAACATGACCATTTGGGGTAACCACTCAGCGACTCAGTACCCTGACTTCACTAATGCCAAAATCGGTGGCAAAGCCGCGAGCAGCGTGATCACAGATCATGACTGGCTCAAGGGCGATTTCATTAAAACTGTTCAACAGCGTGGGGCTGCTATCATTAAGGCCCGCGGTGCGAGTTCTGCGGCTTCGGCAGCTAATGCTGTGGTCGACGGGATTAGAAACCTCGTCACTGAAACTCCAGCTGGTGAAACTTTCTCTATGTGCCTAGCCTCGAAGGGCCAATACGGTGTTGATGCGGGATTGATTTTCTCGTTTCCTTGCCGAGTAGAAAACGGCACGCTGAAGGTCATCGAAGGTGTTAACCTAGATGAATTTTCAAAAGAAAAATTCAAAGCGACTCTAGAAGAATTACGTGGAGAGCGCGACTCTGTAAAAAGCATGAATCTCATTTAAGCC
The DNA here is from genome assembly GCA_021299675.1 of Pseudomonadota bacterium. Taxonomy (GTDB): domain Bacteria; phylum Bdellovibrionota; class Bacteriovoracia; order Bacteriovoracales; family Bacteriovoracaceae; genus UBA6144. The sequence continues at coordinate 4,375 of JAJTIF010000381.1, forward strand.
ACTTAGGGAGGCCAGATGCATAAAATCTGGTCTCCTGCCTCTCTCTTTGCTTGCCAAGATTGCCCCTCTCTCCTATAAAACCCTGATTAAAAATACCTATGATTTGAGGGCTAAGCTTATGGTCGCAAAGACTGAGAAAGTGCAACTTTCTGGATTTAATAATCTCACCAAAATCCTGAGTTTTAATCTGTACGATTTCAACATCGCCATGAACGATCAGCAGCGCCAAGAATACATTGAGTACATTCATAATAAGTATTCAGCAGCGAAGATCCGTGACATCGCCCGGGAAATCTGTCGCATCATCGAAGCCAACATTTTGAATGAATCGATCCAGGACTATGAGCCGGTCGGAGCTTCTACTATGACACTCATGAGTGACGTCAAAGGCGGGAAGTGGGAAACCGGTGAGCAGGGAGCTGCGGCGGTAAAGATGCACCTCGATAAGTCACATATTTGTACTCATACTTACCCCGATGCCTCGGACCCAGAGGGGATTTGTACCTTCCGCGTTGATATTGATGTCGCCACTTGCGGAGAAATCATCCCGCTCCGTGCCCTCGAGTATATGTTCAATGCGTTTGAGAGTGACGTGGTCTATATTGACTACGTGGTACGCGGCTACACCCGCCTCGATAACGGCAAGAAGATCTACAACGATCACTACTTCAACTCCATTCAAGATTTTATTCCCAAAGAAATCCTTGATCGCTACGTCTACCGCCAAGACATCAACATGGCTCACGACAACACCTGGCAGACGAAGATGATGATCAAGCAAATGGGACCAGAGAATTATCTCTTGGATCCTAAGGATGCCAACCATCGTGACATCGATAAAAAAATGGCACTCTTGCAACAAGAGATGCGCGAAGTCTTTCACCTCAATTAGATAGGTCTTATGAAACTTATTATTCTTTTTTCTCTTATGTTTTCTGGTTCCTGTGCCCTTGCTCCGATGATGAGTCATCGTTCTGCAAAGACCATCGGTAAAGATAACAATCGCATCCAGGCCAATCCCGGTATTTCGGTTTTGGGTGTAAGTTACGAGCGGGGAATAAGTGAGAACTGGGATCTCGGTGCGAGTCTCGAACAGCAGCTGGGATATGTGACATCAGTGTTTTCGAAGTATGCTCTCATTAACCAAGACCAGGGCGTGTCCTGGTCATTGTCTGGCGGGGGATTCGCGGGCAGTAGCATTGTTAATACGACAGGGGGCTACGCCGGTACAGTCTTGAGTTGGAAAAAAGACAATATCGAATTATTCATTTTCCCCAGACTCAACCACGTCAACTGGCACGGCACGAACCTGACGAAGGATCAAGAGGACGACATCTTCGTCGACATTGTGAATTCTGCCTCGGATGTCACGATCAATTACGTGCAGGTCAGTTTCGGCTTAAATTTCTACTCCAGCGGCGCGTTTAACATGGGCTTCGGCGCCAGCTACTTTAATTTCCTCGATAGCGGGAGCGTCTCTAGCAGTGACGCCTGGTTACCGGAAATCATGTTGGGCTGGAATTTCTAAGCAGGCGTCGCAATCAAAGCGATGTTCCGCGGCGATTGTTTGGCATCAAAGACTTCAATCAAGTTAGCCGTGTAGCCACGCTCCTCAAGCCATAACACTCGATCAATTAAGATGGCGACTTCCAGAGGACGTGAAAGTGAATCTCTGACCAGACCAGTGGAGATCATCTTGTCCACCAGCAGAGAGCGAGCGGGATCTTTTTGAAAGCTATTTAAACTCTCATCACTTCCCGTATAGGTAAGTTCGAGGCGGCGGAACTGTTCGCGGGCGTAGAGAGAAAATTCCCCAAAGTACAGCTCTTCGTCGCAGTTGCCGAGAGTCACCTGCTCGGTGATCCCATACTCCTCACACAAGAGAATGTGGAAGGTGTAGCGGAAGCGCTTCACGTGGTTGCGCAGGTTCACATCATGACGTGAGACTTTTTGATAAGGACCCGAAGCCAAAGTGAGAGCGAAGCGGTTGAAGGGGAGTGGATTTTTCTGGGCCTCTAGACTGAGATTTGTGAATTCCGGCTCGAGGCGATGGTAGCAGCAACCAAGATTAAAGATGCTGCTTCTCTTTTCTGCGCTTCCCATGATCTGCGCACAGGCCAGGGACCCGCAGGTGTGGAGCCCTGTGGTCAGTGTCGTCTCGGTGAGCAGCTGAGAAAAATCTGTATCTGGGTAGCTTAGTTTGTGGGTCGTAAAGCCGATGACCTTCTCTCCCCACTTTTTTACCTGCCTCAGATCGCCTGCTTTCTGAAGGGGTCCATCCAGATCGAGGCTCGTGGTTTTGACTTTTTGATGGAAGGCTATGAGCTGTGCGAAATGGCCCTGGCCACCACCGATGTCCACCACATGATCAATCGAGTGAGACTTTCTTAATTCCTCGATGTGTGGGTAGAGATGCGAGATTTCGTGCTGCTTTTTAACAGTCATGAAATCCCAGGAACTCTGCGGTGGCGTAAAGGCAGGGAGACTCGTTTGGAGCAGCTGAGAGAGGCGTTGAATGGTTTTAAAATAGTCCTTAAGACTGGCGCTAGACAATCGCTCCTGGTCGATGTGATGGGTCAGCTCCCATAAACTTTTGGAGTCCAGGTAGGGGTAAAGGGCATCGACCCACTCCGCAGGGTATAAATCCAGAGGCTTCGGGTAGAGAAGCATGATTTCGTTTTTCCAAATGTCTTGGTAGGATAGCAGGAAATTGGAGAGGTCCTGGTATCGCTCCTTGAGGTTCACCAGAAGGGTTTAACACATATGCAACGGCTCAAAAATAAAAAAGTTACGGTCTTTGGAATGGGGCGCTCAGGCGTTGCCGCTGTGAATCTGCTGCAAAAGCTCGAGGCCGATGTCTACGCGGTCAACCAGGGTGAGGTGGCTGAGTGGGAGCACAAAGATGGCCTCGCACTCTCGCGAGAAAAGCTTGTCTCGCAATCCTCTGCAAGCGCGCTCTTTGCAGAGTCTGAGTTGATTGTGATTTCTCCGGGGATCCCCTCCACGCATCCCGTGCTCCAAGCAGCAGTGGCAAAAAAAGTAAAAATCATCTCTGAGATCGAACTGGCTTATCAAATCTGTGCCCAGGTGCCGGTCATCGCCATCACAGGAACTAATGGTAAGACCA
>JAJTIF010000375.1 GCA_021299675.1 Pseudomonadota bacterium
CTCTTCGATCAAATAGACTTCGCGCGCGCCAGCTTGCTCTGCGGATTCTTTCACCGCTCGCTTTTCAACCTGAGTAATGCCGAAGGGGATACAAATAATAATCCGAGGCTTAATCAGCTTCGAGCCGTTGAGTGATTTTTGGATGAAGTACTTCAACATGGCTTGCGTCACTTCGAAGTCTGCAATCACACCGTCTTTCATCGGGCGAATGGCTTTGATCGAGCCGGGTGTTCTTCCAAGCATTTCTTTGGCTTCCTTACCAACGGCGAGAACTTTTTGTTCTCCACGAAATCCTTGGTGAACGGCTACCACAGAAGGCTCGTTCACAATGATTCCTCTGTCTTTGGCGTATACCAAGGTGTTGGCGGTTCCGAGATCGATCGCCAAATCATTTGAAAACCAGTCGAGTACTTTCTTGAACATTTTATATCCTTAGTTTCTCACCATTTGTATTGTCGGATTGTATCACCACGTTCTGCGATATCGGCCATGATCTCAATGCCCAGCTCGATATGCTGATCCGTAAAACTTCTAAACACACTGTTTGCAGATTTCTTTGTTTTGATTCCACCACGCTGAAGTGGCATGTCACTCACCAGGAGCAGAGCTCCCACACTCACTTTCGAAGCAAAAGCCGTGACGAAAAGAGCAGCTGTCTCCATCTCCACCGCAATCACACGCTCCTCATAGAGATTCATCTTGAAGTTTTCATCAAACTCCCAGAATCGAAGATCCGTCGAATGCACCACTCCTGTTCTGTAATCAATGCCGTGCTCGACAAGAACCTGGCTGGCAAATTTTTGAATCTTGAAGGTGGGAAGTGCGGGCACTTGTGGCGGCATGAAGTGGGTCGACACACTCTCCGAGCGGATTGAACCGATCGGTAGAATAAAATCTCCGACCTTCAGCGAGTTGTGTGTTCCTCCACACATCCCGAGGAACAAGACCGCTTTGGGTTCGATGACCGACAAGAGCTCCATCACCAGCGCTGCCATAGCAGAGCCGATGCCGAACTCAACGATTGTGACCTTGGCCTTCTCTGAGGAAGCAGCGGCAAAAGCAGACCCTTTGGTAGCGTAAGAGTCGGGCAGAATTTTTTGAAAGCGATCGAAGTAATAATGAAAATTCGTTAGAATTATCATCTCTTGAAAATCTGTGGCATCATGACCGGTGTAGCGCTCAAGCATATCAATAGCAATTTTTCTTTTCGCTACGTTGGCGTACATGCGGTTGTTTCTAATCGCTTGTAATCTTGGTGGCAACTTGAAGCTTGGTTGCTTAGTTTTTGAAGCCAGCTTGTCTGCGAACTCAGACTTCTGGATGTCAGAAAGTTTTGATTTCGAGGCGACCTTTTTAGTCGTAGCTCTTCGGGGCGCACTTTTTTTAGTCACCTTCTTCGTGCTCGATTTTTTTGTCCCTGCTTTCATGGGTATTTTGCCATTCCTTGTAGTTAAAAATTTATCATCCTGTTCTATTTACTACAACAGTTTGTCTGGTAAATATGGTTGTTGACCAATTTACTCTGTCTGCTTTCCGCTGGTCGCCCACCATGAGTTTGGTTAGTATATTTTATTCCCAAGGAGTCCCATGAGCGAGAAAGATAAGTTCCCTTCCCACTTTGCCTCAACTCAGTTTGAAAAATACGTCGATCACAAAGAGATCAAGACCGTGGTGGAAAGTTTGGGACATGCCATTTCTCAAAAATACGCCGGCCAGGAACTGGTGCTCGTCGGTGTGCTTAAGGGTAGCATGACTTTCATGGCAGATCTTGCACGAGCAATAAAGGGCGTCCGGGTCTACGTTGACTTCGTTAAACTCCAGTCGGTTGGTCGCAGCAAAGAGAGCGCCGGCACCATCTGCATCTCCAAGGACCTCACGACGAACTTAGTTGATCGAAACGTTTTGATCGTCGAGGAAATCATCGACACTGGCCGGGCCTTGAGTTTTCTCAAAAAGAGACTACAACTCTCCTCGCCGAGGTCCATCGAGGTCGTCACGCTCTTCGATAAGCCCTATAAGCGGGCCGTTCCGGTGATGGCAGAGCTGATCGGTAAGAAACTTGATGACACCTTCGTGGTCGGCTACGGCCTTGACCTCGAAGACTACGGTCGCAACTGCGAAGATCTATTTTCGCTGCGCTACCCTAATTAACGCAATTCCCCATCGAACATCTTGGCAATCTCCCCATTTCTGATTGAAAGGGGCTGCATGTTTTTGATCCAGATCCCATCGACGAGCGCCCACTTGGTATTCATCCCTTGGAGCTCTCCTAGGCTTCGCATCTGAGCATCAAACTTCGCCCGCTCGGAGACCGATCCATCTTGCAGAAGCTTCGTGGCAACGGTGATGCTGTCATAACCCACTGACTCAAGAAAGGTAGGAGCTTTGTTGTAAAGAGTTTTGAAGTTTTTAAAGAAGTCCTGGTTAATGTCACCTGGATCTTCTCCAACAAAGTACACTCTCCCCAAAGACTTTTCTTTCACGAAAGATCGTGACGACCAACTAGGGCCACCAAAGACTTTCAGGTTTCTTGCATCATAGTACCCAAAGGTCGGGATGAGAGAGAGGGCTTCATGAGGATAAGAAGCAATGAAGACCCAATCAAAATCAATCGCCGGGGGAAGATTCTGAATTCTTCTAATGCTTGATTTTTCCTGAGCGAAAACTTCTTCGTAGATTTCGAGTTCTTCTGCTCTTTCACGAGGAAAGCGCAGTCCCAAGAAGTGCTGAATCGTATCACGAAAATCCAGCGTGCCTTTTCCATAGGAAGAAAGTGCTGAAATGTTCATGCCTTTCGTCAGTGCTGCTCTCCAGAACTCGTCCGCGTAAGCGCGGCCCGCTTCACCGACAGGATGAATCACTCCTACTCGCTTACCGAAGCGGTTCAGCATGTCATCCGTCACCAAGGCCGTCACCTGGGATTCGATGGAACCTTGAATCTCGATCAAGAGATGATTTTTTTCGTCTCGAGGAATGTAGATGGGAGCCAGAGAAATATAGAGCACTCCCCACTTTTTGGCTTCCAGGTACTCTGCGCGTGCTGTCTCTGAAAACGCTCCACCAATGATAAGCGGAACTTTGTGCTGCTGGATCAGGTCTCTCACAGCTTGAGCCCCCACTGAAGGTGAATTGTAGGAGTCCTTCATGTGAATGGTAATCTCACGACCAAAATTTGTGGACTTGATCGCCGCATCGACCCCCATGAGTGCCTGCTGGCCGAAACCTGCTTTGTCACCGCTGAGCGGGAGAATCACGCCGATCCCATCCATCGAGATCCGTGTGGAGCTATCCAGGCGTTGCTTAAAGTCATTCACAAAAACCATGATCTGCTGGTTCTCAGAAAAGCGAGTGGCGAGCCAATCGATGACATCCCGGGAACCACTGGTGTCGCCTTGAAAGTAGCGCGACTCCGCCTCGATCTGCGCGAGGTAGGCGAGCGAGAGCCAGCTCTCCTCTTTGTAGAATTCAAGGATTTTATTTTTCTCCGTATCCGTCAGGGCCTTGAAAGAAA
>JAJTIF010000183.1 GCA_021299675.1 Pseudomonadota bacterium
ACGAAGACCTGCGCCGCTCGAACCTCACGGATGAAGAGAGATCCCAGGTGATCAATCACGCCAAGAACGCAGCCGCACTTCTGGCCAAGCACCCTAACGCCGATGACTACATCAAAACGGTGCTCCTTCAGCATCATGGAAAAATGGATGGTGTGGGCTTCAATGACGCACCCGGAGAAGATCTGCATCCCCTCTCAAAAGTGTTTATTGTGGCGGATAATTTTGTGAAGATTCTCCTGCGTCCGGACCTACCCAGCAGCAAAAGAGAGATCCTTCCTATGCTCTATGCTCGCTACACAAACCCCTCGTACCAGAAGATTATCAAGGCCTTAGAAAGTAAATTTTCCGCGTAATCAGCCATATTCCCGTTGACGAAATAAGGCCCCGCCATTAAATTCTCAACCTATGCGGGTGTAGCTCAGTTGGTAGAGCGTCACGTTGCCATCGTGAAGGTCGAGAGTTCGAATCTCTTCGCCCGCTCCACTTCTTGTGGATGAATCCTCCGGATTCAAATCAAATTACCAAATAAAAAAAGCCTCCCTTGCGGAGGCTTTTTTTATTTCTTCTCAGTATTGATTAAATTCTTGGCTTGCGGATTAACGGAGATGGTCGTCGTGCACTTCTAACTCATAAACTTTTTTTGAGTTTTCTAAAGCATCCAACATTACTTCTCGCTGCGCCCATTCTTCAACCGTATAAGATTCTTTAGATATTTTTCTTTCAAAAATTTCTTTGGATGGCCATTGAGCATAAGCTACATAAATCAAGGGATCAGTAGTCTTATGAAGTCGGGAGCCTAAACTTCCACAAACTCTATGAATAGCTTCAGTGAAATTAGCCCAGGATCTTTCAAACTCAACAGTCTGACCCGCTTTAACCTTAAATTCGTAAACCGCACAAAACATACCTTCTTCCTTCTTTTAAAAGATTATCTGGTATGAGAAGACAGTCAGTAAAATGAAGAATTGTTGATTAAAGATGAGTAGATTTCCTTGGTGTAGAAAATGATCTCTCTGCTTACCAATGCTTACCAGGCATCAAGCAATACTAATGATTGCAAAAGGTTGAGCCTTGCAATATCTCCCGCTCCAAATTATCACCAAATAAAAAAGCCTCCTTCGGGAGGCTTTTTTATTTCCTAAGTTCCTAACTACTTACTAACTCGAAGAGTAAATACAGATCCACTGGTCGATATTTCAGAGCATTTCATTGGTTTTCATCCATTGCTTACCAACTGCTTACCAGAGCCACTTCTAAATAGCAGCGACTGGAGTGTGCTTGCGCTGTAAGCGCTCCATTAACCCACCGGCCTCATCCTATTGGGCAGCAAGGCCATTAGCTGCTCATGAGTCGTCGCTAGCGGCAGTTTTTCAAAAACTTTGCACAGGTAGCCGTGAGGCTCATGCTGGTTAAGCTTCGCAGTCTCGACCAAGCTATAAAGATTCGCACTCGCCTCGGCACCCGCTACTGTCGCCGAGAATAGCCAGTTCTTTCGTCCAATAGTAAACGGACGGATTCTTCTCTCAATCCCGTTATTATCAAGTTCATAATCCCCATGACAAAAACAATTCAACAAATAATCCCACTCGTTAAGTGTGTAATGAATTGCCTTGCCCGCCAATGACGAGGGAGTCACTTTATTAACCTCAATATCGAGCCACACCTTCAGTTGCTTCATGAGCGGCACTGTCTTCGTTAGCCGCTCGTAGAATCTCTGCTCCAGTGGAACTTCACGTAGCTTTTCCTCTGTCTCGTATATCTTCTTGAAGTATTTTAATCCTTCCTTACCCACACTTTTACCCTGCGAGCTCTCGAAGGCGTCAAAGAATTTTCTCCTCGCATGTGCCCAGCAACCCAGGCGTGTGATTCCATTCTCCCGGCACACCGGCGCGTACCCGTCGTATCCATCCACTTGTAGTGTCCCTGTGAATCACTTCAGTAGTAAGCATAACAGACACGAGGATGACTGAAAAAATTGATCTGGAAATCTTACAAATAGCCTTTTGAACTCTAACCCCAAGGATCCCCGGCCAGTCCGAGGGGCCTTACAGCTCGATTCTCTGGCGCAATCCTTATCATGGTTTCGGGAGTGCTCGTGCCTCTATTTAGATCCTCGTGGGACCCGTTTATTGTGATGAGTTTGTGGTTCGTTAAGTTCAACTGATCCCTCCCTGAAAAGGGAAATGATCCAGTTCCAAGTGACTTCAACGCTGGGAAGTTTTCTCACTACCCGCGGCGAAGCCAAGAAAATTTTAAGTGACGGCCCTTCCCACCCCTGGACCTCTAACGGAGACAGAGTTCGCAAATAAGCTCCAAAAATCTCCGGAATGACCACGGCTCCAGCTCCTCGCTCTGCGGCTTTTAGACAAGTCGCCAAACGATCACTGATCAAGCGAAACTGATGTTTTTTTAACTGGGGTAGATGCTTTCGCAGGAACTCGACCTCTCGCTCATGGCAAATGATCTCAAGATCTTCCGCCGGCACTTGCCCGCTGGCGGTCAATAGCTCGGGACTGCCAAAAAATTTCAAAGGTGATTCCATGATCTTCATACTAACCACATCCCCCTTTGGCCGCTCTCCGATTTTAATGGCAAGATCGAACTGAAGCTGATCGAGATTCAAATGATCATTTGCCGATGTCACCCGCAGACGAAGGCGTGGGAACTGAGCCAAAAACTCTGGTGCGTGACTAGCAATCATGCGATCCGCGATGGCACTTAGACAAAAGACATGAACCTCACCCTCAACATCTTTTTCGCCTTTTTTTCCTAAGTGATTCGCCATGCGAACCATGATCTCTAATTTTTCAGCCCAAGGGATGAGATCATTAACATACGAAGATGGCACAAGTCCGAAGCGATGCCTGGCAAAAAGGCGCTGACCTAGTCGATCCTCTAGGGCAGTAAGCTGCCGAGACAATGTGGATTGTTCAACCCCCACTTGCCTAGCTGCTCTGGACAACGACTTTGTTCGGGCAAGTAACAAAAGAAAATTGAGATCTTGTGCTGATAGTGACATTCTCGAATTGACTCATAATTTGGGCGAATGTTCAAGGAAGCAGATGGAGATTCAAGGAGAAAGGTCTGTCGATGCAAAAATGCATAGATAGTATGTAGAGATTCCCGTTTTTTTCTTGGATCAACTTGGCGATAATAGACGGCAGGAGGATCAGTATGAACAACAGAATTAAACTAACCCCACTGCTTTTATGGATTTCATTGATAAGCCCCTCGAGTTTTGCA
>JAJTIF010000371.1 GCA_021299675.1 Pseudomonadota bacterium
AAATTCGATTTTAAAACCGATACCGCTGATGCGAAGAACATTATTCTCTCGACGCTGACACACCTCGAAGGTCACACCATCGAAAAATACTTAGGCATGGCCACTGAGCACTCTTTCTTAGAGTCTCACCTGGTGGAAAGTGAGGCCAGCGACATGATTCATCAAAGCTACGATGAGCTGGCACAGAAGCTCAAGGCCCACGCACTGGAGAATAAGGCCAACGCCGTCCTTGGCATCAATTACCAACTGACACCGATGCCCTCTGACCAAGGCATGGGTCAGTTTCGCTACAAACTCACCTGCACCGGTAACCTGGTGTACCTATTTAAGCTAAACACACATGCATGACGTAATTATTATCGGTGGTGGCATCAATGGCGCGGGCCTCTTTCGAGACCTCGCTCTTCATGGCATCGACGTTCTCCTGTTAGAGAAGGGCGACTTCTCATCCCAAACCTCTCAGGGCAGCTCCAAAATGCTCCACGGTGGCATCCGCTACCTAGAAAACTTTGACCTCGCTCTGGTGCAAGAAGCGCTCGAGGAGAAAAACCTCTGGCTCAAGCTCGCTCCCCATATCTGCTCGGAACGCAAATTCTATCTCCCCGTTTACAACTGGTCCAAGTGGCCTCTCCCTTTTGTCCGCTCGGGAATTTTTCTCTACGACGCCCTCTCGCACTTTCAAAACCGCCCGGGTGGACTGGTGTGGCGAGAAGAGATGCTTAGAGACTTTCCGACCATTAATCCTCAGGGCCTCAAGGGTGCGGGCACGTATTATGATGGCATCGTAGATGACCATAAGCTTGCACTCGAGTGTCTGTGGGACGGTGAGCTTGAAGAGAAAGCTGTGGCACTCAATTACAAAGAAGTAACAAGGATCGAGGAGCGAGAAAACCACACGCGGGTTCACTTTCGCGATCTCTTGACACAAAAAGAGTCTCACCGGGATGCGAAGTTTATCATCTACGCCACGGGACCATTCACCGATGAACTGCTGCCCAAATGGGGAGTGCCCTGGACCTCAGCCCTCTTGCCTTCGAAGGGCATTCACTTGTGGATCAAAGACGATGCCCTCAAGCTCTCAGGCCCCATGGTCTTGCAGACCAAGGATAACCGAGTGATCTTCGTGATCCCTCAGCGGCATGCGATTTTAGTAGGAACCACTGAGACGCCGGTCGATCAAGAGATGTTTAACATCAAGGCCACCGATGGTGATGTGAAGTATCTGTTGAGTGTGCTCAAGGACTACTTTCCTACCGCCAACATTAATCATTCACACATCTTGAACACCTTCGCGGCGATTAGGCCTTTGGTGAAAGAAGACACGGGCCAAGACCGTGGCAAAACCTCGCGCTTTCATCGCATCTTCCGCCCCACTAATAACTCCTACGTGCTCCTCGGGGGCAAGTACACCACTTTCAGACGGATGGGTCAGGACGTGCTCAAAGAATTAGTGCCGAGACTTGGTGTGGCTTACCGCGATCACTTAACGCTGAATCCTCTCAGGAAAACTTCCACCGTCGGCACCTTCACGGACACAGAAGTGAGCGCAGAAAAAATTAAAACCACCATTCGCACTGAACGCGTGCGCACCTATGAAGATCTCATTACAAGACGACTCTCCTGGCTCAATCCACCGGAGAGCTACAAAGAGATTAGTGGGCTTTCGCGAGCAGAGATCGAGAAGCTCATAGAGAATTCATAAATCACTTTTTAGGTTTGAGAATGGTAAGTTTTCAAAAAACAAGATTGAGAATTATCACAAAGGATAACTGAATGATAAAAAATACCACCCCCCTTCATCCAGGCGAAGTGCTTAGTGAAGTTTACTTGAAAGAATTGAATATAAATCAGTCACAACTGGCGGAGCTATGTGGCTGTCCACCTCGAAAAATTAATGAAATCGTAAACGGAAAGCGCGGCATCTCGCCCAAGTTAGCCATCAAGCTTGAATCAGCCCTAGGAACAAGTGCCGAGATGTGGGTCAAGATGCAAGCCGAGTATGACCTCTGGGTCGCTAGGCAGAGTGTCGCATAGGTTCTATTTTTACAATTTCCCTTGTAGAGAAGATAATTCCTTATGATGAAAAAGAAAGTCACAAAATTCAGAGAATTGTATGCACTACTCAAAAAGTAATATCATTGCCCTTGCTCTGTTTTGTCTTGGATGTTCATCTTCGACCTATCAAATGCGCCATGACAAAGATGGTGGCGCTGAAATTATCACCACTCCGGACCGTGTATCGCCAAACTGTGAAAAAGTCGTGAAGGATGATGGGACGCAAGCAGCTGGTTTTATGATTCATATCCTGGATGAGGAGAAGACGGTGGCAACGGCTACGGGTATGCTGACAACACCGAAGGCCTGTGAGGATTGGAAAAACGTCGTTGAAAAAATCCTAGAGAATGGACGGGTCATCACGCTGTCTGGGTTTGGAAACATGCACAGCCCACGGGTTGAAGAAAAATTTTCACATTTTTTTAAAGCACACGGGACGTTCTTAGGTAATGGCCGGTCGATGGATTTTTTTAGCATCCGGAACAATCAAGGAGCCTGCTACTCGCATGATCCGATGAGATGCGACTAAGGCACTAACTCTGAACTGGCTTACATGTGTGTTGTTGGTAAAATTCACTGCAATTATATAACAACTAAATATTAGAATGAGCGTTTCCTTATTGAAACGCCGTACTCAAAACTTAGATTTTGCCGCAAAAGAAACGAATCTTAAGTCTTGAGGATTACTTAAGAATTTTCAATTCCACCAACACACAACTCAGGCAGTTACTACCAACGATAACCCAT
>JAJTIF010000221.1 GCA_021299675.1 Pseudomonadota bacterium
CGATGGACTGGCGGTGAGTAGCTGTGGGGTATCCGGCATGTTGATTAAATCCATACTGAGGGTACTGGTGATGCAGTGTCTGCATGAGTTCATCACGCTTAACTTTTGCGAGCACACTCGCCAGACCGATCAGGAGACTTTTGCTATCGCCTTTCACAATCGGATGCACCATCCACTCTTTATCACCTTCGGGCTTTTTATTTCCATCGACGAGCCAAACCACAGGAATATTTTTATGATCTGAAACACATTCAAGCGCAGAGAGCCGCATGGCCCGTAGACTCGCCTGCAGGATATTGATCTCATCGATCTCTTGCGCACTCACCAGACTCACGCCGCTTCTCAGACCCAGTAGAGATAAATCTTTATGGGCGATGATTGAGCGTTTGGATTCCTTCATTTTTTTTGAATCATCGACTCCCCACTCATGCAAGGTTTTCACAAGAGACGACAAGCTTAGGGCCGATTCAAGCACTACGGCAACGGAAGCGGCTGCCACGGGGCCCGCAAGTGGTCCACGACCAGCTTCATCGCTAGCGATCAGGAGTGTGGGATAAGTGGAGATGAATTGAGATTCAAACACAAATAAAAAGGGCCACCGAAGTGGCCCCTAAGGAAAAAATGAAATCTATTCGCGGCTGTAATCGATCGCGATACGAGCAGCCTTACCAACGCGGTCGCGAAGGTAGAAGTGCTTCGAGCGGCGAGACTTACCTTTCACTACTACTTTGATCGAGTCGATCATAGGAGAGTGGTATGGGAATACACGCTCAACACCAACACCATCAGAGATCTTACGCACACGAAAGTGACCCTGGTATGAACCGGGAGCTTTAATGGCAATACATGTACCTTGAAAATACTGAACGCGAGACTTGTCGCCTTCTTTGATTTTCACACCAACGTTGATGGTGTCACCCGTACGGAACTCTGGAAGAGCCTTAACGTTTGGGTTGTGGTTTTTTTCTTCAACGAGCTTCACTAGATTCGACATACATACCTCTATAGCGAGTCTTCCATAAACTTAACTTTTGTAAGTCAGAGGGAAGGAAAAAGTTACGGGCATCAGAGGCTTCGTGCTAAACGGTCGGCATAAATGGCGACCGCCGAGCGAACTGAAAGATGGTTATAGTCATCAAAAGCACGAGAGTAAATCGGCTCCAAACGGAAATCCGCTTGTTCAATCATCGAGGCAGTTAATCCCCAGCCTGTACCAAATAACAGGAGGATGGGTCTTGAGTCAAGCATGACTTGTTGCGCAAGCTGATTTTCATCTCCCTGGCTTTCAAGTTTTGCTCCCGTCGCCACCACGAGCGGCGTTTTGCCCTCTTTTTGCTCAATAATGCGCTTCGCATCTTCAATCGTGTCCACCAGACTGGTGAGGGCCAAAGCATCAGTCCGGTCGGGATTATACAGACTACCCTTATCACTCTCCCAGTGGTCCAGGATCGATTGCACCAGTTGGTGCTGTATCTTTAAAGGTGTCACGATGAAGTAGCCGGAGAAGCCAAAAGTGCGCGAAGTGCGAGAGATATCGTGGATGTCGAGATTGGTCACAGAGGTGGTGACCGTGGAGCCGGCCTTATCTTTCACCGGCCCGTGCACCAGCGCGATGTAGACCGAAGCCTTTAGTTTTTTTTCTGCCATAAATCCGGCCTGTGGGTTTGGGTCATTTCAATTTTTAAATTCTTTTGCCACTTTAAAATTTCGGCGTGGTGACCGTTCATGAGTACTTCGGGCACGATGGCCCCTTCAAACTCCCGGGGCTTGGTGTATTGCGGGCACTCGATTAATCCGTCTTCAAAGGAATCTTCGTTGGCGGAGAATTTATTCCCCAGAATGCCGGGAACAAAACGAATGGCGCTATCAAGCATGGTGAGCACCGCAGGCTCCCCACCCGTCAGAACAAAATCCCCGAGGCTGAAGGTCTCATTCACGTATAATTCTAAAAAGCGCTCATCAATTCCTTCGTAGCGCCCGCACACCCACACCAGATCTTTCTCGATCATCGTGGTGCTGGCAAACTCACGGGCGAGCACATTATTCCAAACTTTTCCTCGTGGGCCGGTGTAGATGACGTGCAACTGCGAGCGATCCGTGTAACCACCGGGCTTCATGATTCCTTCCTGAAAAGCTTCTGCCAGCACATCGGCGCGCATAACCATCCCAGGGCCACCGCCATAGGGGGTGTCGTCGACGGCTTTATAGTTGCCCAATCCCCATTCACGGATGTTCACACAGTGAACACTAAACTTTACATTTTCACTGCGCTCACCCCGAAAGGCTTGACCGGCAATCCCGCAACTCAAGAGCGGCGAGAAGTATTCCGGAAAGAGTGTGAGGATCCAGATGCGCCGCTGGATCATTGCATTTCCTCAGGCATCTCCACCGTCACCACTGAGTTGTCGAGATCGATGTCTTTAAAGAAAGCTTCCACATAGGGCACATCAACCAGCTCTCCGCGATTGGTTTTAATCACAAACACCGTGTGCGCCGCGGTCTCATAGAAATCAGCCAGCTTGCCGACCTTTTTACCTTCGGTATTTTGAACCTCGAGACCCAAGAGATCAGAGACGTAGAACTCCCCTTCTTCCAGTTCAGGAAGGTCAGCCTCGTCGATATAAATATCAAAGGGGAGCAAGAGCTCA
>JAJTIF010000240.1 GCA_021299675.1 Pseudomonadota bacterium
CGCAGCCAAGCGCTCAGATCCCGGTAGCGATAAAGTTTAGCCTGGGGCAGATGAAACACGATCCCAGGATCGGCGGCGAAGACCTTAAGTGGGGCTCCCGTCGTTTGGGCCCACTGGCTTAAGGGGCGATTGGCCCCTATGCCCGAGAGAGTCGTGGCACCGACATCAAAGACAAAGGATCCTCTTTGAAACCAACTGGCGCAACCACCCGGGTAGCGGTGAGCTTCGTAGAGATCAGTTTCCACACCACTGGCTTGCGCCAGCAGAGCAGCGCCTAGCCCTCCCCCTCCGCTACCAATGACTGCGAGTCTCTGCTTCATCATGTAATTTAGAGAAGCTTATCAATGGCCTGCTTAATATCTTTTGAGGTCGGACTGGTCATCGAGCTCCAGCGCTCCACCACGTTACCTTCTTTATTAACCAGGAACTTTACAAAATTCCATCCGATGTCACCGGAAGTTTTTTTATTATCGGTGAGCAGCTTGTACAATGGGCGGCGGTCGGCTCCGTTAACTTTGCCTTTAGAGAGCAGAGGAAAATTCACTTTGTATTTTTTCTGGCAGAACTCTTTCATCTCAGCGTCCCCTTCTGGAGTCTGACCGCCAAATTCATTTGAGGGTACACCGAGAACCACGACTCCTTTATCTTGGTAAGTGGACTGGAGCACTTGCAGATCCTCGAGCTGACCCGTGAAGCCACACTGGCTGGCGATGTTAACGATTAATACGACTTTCCCTTTCAGCTCGCTCAGTTTGTACTCTTTTCCGTCGATATTTTTCTCCACGATAGTGTGGATCGATTGAGACCATGCATTAAGACTTAGACACGAGAGGAGACTCAAAATAATAAGTTTCATGGGAACATCCTTTTTTTTCATCTCATCATGCCATAAAGAACTTAAAAATGTTCATCAACCTTGCTTAGGCGGCCATATACGGCCTGGGCAATTTAGACTACTATGGTGACACTATGCTACAGACTCCCGCCCTTAGATCAGGCAGTCAAATCCTCGAAGACGTCTCTCAACTCAAGTTTGAGTTTCATCGCCATGAAAATGCCTCAAATCTGACTCAGGAGATCGCCTTTCTTTTTTCAAACTCCGGAAAAAGGTTTCGTCCTGCCTTAGTCTATCTTTTCGGTGAGCTTTTTGGTCTTGATCGCACCCATTTGGAAACCTATGCCAAAGCCGTCGAGGTGACTCATACCGCTTCTCTGATCCACGACGATGTCATCGATGAATCTATCGAGCGCAGAAAAAATCCGACACTCAACGCTACCTTCACCAACACCCAGGCGATCTTGGCCGGTGACTACCTACTGGCGCACGTGATTGGGGAACTTTTAAAGACCTCAACTCCAGAGATCACTTTTGATCTGACCGATGCCATTAAAAATTTAGCTGATGGCGAATGGCTGCAAGCGAAGCTGAAAACTCAAGGCAGTGCGAGCTGGGTTGAACTCGAAGAGGTCGCCCGCAAGAAGACCGGAAGTCTCATGAAATGGAGCTGCCTTGCTCCCGCAAAACTAGCTCAGAAACCTCACGAGATCCAAGACGTCTGTGCCCGGATGGGTGATGACATTGGTCTCTTCTTCCAGATGCTCGATGACGTCAATGACTTCAATACAAAATCCGGAAAACCATTCGGCGCTGATATCATCAATGGCCAACAGAATTTTGTGACCTCTCATCTGCTCAGTCACTCTCCGCAGTTCGCTCAGGAGCTGCGCCACTTCAAGCAAACCGGCGAAATGACTATCCTCGCGGAGATCGAGAAATCTCGCAAAGTGGTAGTGGAAAAATCTCTCGAGCTTGAAAGAGACCTTAACGCCCGTTTTGCCTCACTCACCACCTCTGACTCTGACCACCTCAAAAAAGTTTTCGCTAAGATGCTCGAGAAGGTGCGCGAGGCTTTCACTCCTTCCTGACTTTCCTAACTGTGATGTTGAGTCGCTCACCCGAGGCGAGGAGTCCATGGCTCTCTGGTGAGAGGGTGTTTTTTCTGCCGCTTCCAACAGCGTGTCGCATTTGACGAGCACTGCCTCCGAAGACATAGACGGAATTACTTGGAAGCAAGAAACTTGCCTCCTCTCCTTGTTCCGTCTCAAAATAAAAGCGGCAGGTCGAGCCAAAATTCACCCCTATCACAGGAGCAAGCTTATCCTCTTCTTCTTTGTCCGTGTGCCAACTCATTTTCTTATCGACGAGATAGTAATTGATCAGCGCCGTCTGTGGTTCAAAGGATAGATGAGGGAAATGCTCTCGCGCCACCTCACAACTCAGCTGCACTAACCAACCGGGAAGATCATGGGGTTTCTCTCCCTTGAATTCAGCATAATATCTATAATCCAGTGGATTCCAGTAAAGACCCAGTCCCATGTATCGGCTCACGGGGTATTTGGGGTGTGCGTGAAACCGATTCGGCTTAAGGTCTGGATGATGAAACCCCTTCACCGGGTGCTCACCGAGTTGGAGAATTTCCCGTAAATAACTCTGAGCGACTTCCCTCTCGAAGAAATTTTGGGCAACATAAAAGTCTCTTCGGGGGCAGGTCCATTCCATCAACAAAGGGTAGCAAGATGAGTGATAAAATAAAAGAGCAGGAGTGGCAGCAAAAACTCCATCAGTCTTATCAAAACTCAGACAATCTTTTGCAATTCATCGCCCTCACCCTGGACAGCATCACGTACCGCTACCTGAACGACCCGCAGCTGAAGTTCACCCCTCCCCTCATCCTGGCCGAAAGCAGAGAGACGAACCTTGGAGTCGCGCTCAAACTGGTTGATGTGGAAATCAAAGAAGCGGTGAAAGTCCTCGCGAAGAGTGTCCCCAGAGAACAAAGCCCGGCCCTCGTCTCCCGCTTATGGATTGAACTGCGAGAACTCTCCGCCGATAAGGGAGAAGTCGTTGTCACCAGTGAGGTTAACTGGTGCCACCCTGAACATCTTTCAGACACGAAATTAAAAAAGATCAAAACCAAGAAGCTCGTATGGGATGATTTACAGCAGTTTCGAAAAGGTTTTCCTCTTGCCCTAGAAGAGGTCTGCGAACTCTTCCTTTGAGGTGTTATGATCGGACATTTGATTTTAGGCGACCAGCTCTTCCCTCAGAGTTATTGGAAGTTCAAGGGTCCTGCTTTTATGGCCGAAGACCTCGAACTCTGCACCCATTTCAAGTACCACAAACATAAAATCATTTTCTTCCTCGCCAGCATGCGACAGTTTGCCCAGGAACTTCAAGAACAAGACATTGATCTCGAGTACTCCCGACTCGAGAAAAAGCAGAAGCCCTTCATCGAGCGCCTCGAGGCCTGGCTCCAAAAGAAAAAAATCACCGAACTCCACTGCTTTGAAATTGATGATGAGTTTTTTGAATCTCGCGTGGTGGCCCTCAGCCGTGAACTTGAGGTGACACTGAGGTTCCAGCCCACGCCGAAGTTTCTCACCAGCCGTGACGAATTCAAGGCTTATCTTGCGGATACGAAGAAACCTTTCATGAAGGTCTTCTACGAGCGCCAGCGAAAGAAAACGGGTGTGCTGATGGACAACAAGGGAAAACCACTGGGTGGAAAATTTAGCTTCGATGAAGATAACCGTAAAAAACTTCCAAAAGACTTAACTCCTCCGTCTCTGCCTGAAATGGCGTCTTCCGCGATTGTGGACGAAGTTAAAAAACTCGTCGCTGAGCGCTTCTCTGATCACCCTGGGGACGTAAAGAACTTCTGGCTTGCCACTAGTCGCGAGGAGGCAAAACTTCTTGCCGCTGATTTTTTCAAAAAACGTCTCGAACTTTTCGGTGACTACGAAGACGCCCTCACTCCCGATCACGACTATGTCTTCCATAGTGTGCTCTCTCCCTATATGAACAACGGATTTCTTCCCCCGGATATGCTGCTTAAGCAGGTGCCTAAGCTCATCGCTAAAGACATGCCCCTCAACAGTATCGAAGGTTTTGTCCGTCAGGTCATGGGCTGGAGAGAATTCATCAATGGCATCTACCGCAATTTTAATCGCCAGCAAGCAGCATCGAACTTTTTTAAGCACGAGCGCCTCCTCACAAACGACTGGTACCAAGGCACCACAGGGATTGATGTGCTGGATGATGTGATCAAAAAATCAGAGCGCCTGGGATTTGCTCATCATATCGAGCGCCTCATGGTGGTCTCCAATATCATGCTCATGTGTGAGATTCACCCCCACGAGGTGTATCGCTACTTCATGGAGATGTACGTGGATTCTGCCGATTGGGTCATGGGACCCAACGTCTGGGGCATGGGACAATTTTCGGATGGGGGGATTTTTGCAACCAAACCCTATCTGTGCGGCTCTAACTACATCCGCAAGATGTCCCACTACAAAGAGGGCCCCTGGTGTGACATCATGGATGGCCTCTACTGGCGCTTCATGGACAAGCATCAAAAATTCTTTGCTGGAAATATGCGCATGGGGGCTGCACTCAAAAATCTAGA
>JAJTIF010000015.1 GCA_021299675.1 Pseudomonadota bacterium
AACACTTCAAAGGCTGTTGAACTGCACACCCAGTTCAGAAAGGCCCTAAGTGTGACCTTGAGCAGCATTATTGTGTGGTACTCCTCTTGGCAGGTTCTGCTCTTGGTTTGCAGATTGTGGGAGCTGCCAAGATATATAAGAATAGACCACACCTATTCAAAGACATAACAGCACCCACAATCTGCAACCCAAGAGCAGAACCTGCCAAGAGGAGTACCACAATAATGCACCAAGGTCACAATTAGGGCATTTTTGAACTTGGTGTTCAGTTCAACACCCTTTAAGTGTTAGTGTTTATTGTGGAGGGACGAATAAGAGCCAGATTGTGTTGGAGTAGGGGCAGGTTTGCTGCAAAGCCAATCAAAAAAGTTCATCGATACCTCCTGTTTCAACTTCTTATTTTCCTTCTTTAAGGCTTTAATCTCAGCGTGCTGTTCTGCCCACGTTTTTTTGTGAGCTACTAAGCCTGGAACGGCTGGAAACAATAAGTAGGAGTTCTTTTTTCCGGGTTTATCGACAAGGTTTATCCGAGTCCAGCTTCTATGAGTATGTCTGAGGAACGCGCTTCAAAACACAACGCAAAACGCACTGCTGCTTTATTTTATCATCTTCGCCGGCTACGCCGCCATCACATTTTTGAGCACACCAAGAGCCTATTGCACCGCCACATCAACCTTCACTTGCCTCACGGATTTAAGGATTTAATCGTTAACCTTTTCATAGCTACCACCTACAATCTATCCCCTATGCCTACTGGCCATACCTATCCTCTTATAGAAGACGCCAACCCTGACCTTATGGACACAGCACTTACAGGCATATTAGCCTCAAATGAGAATATAGCCTCCCATTCCACTATCGTCAAGGCCAATTTTTATAGCAACCTCGGAGGTTGGATGACATTCAATGTCAGCCTCCCCGTATTGATCAATCGCTTTGGAGATACTCTGGTGACACGTTGCTGGGAGAAAAGAACAAAAGCCACTCCCATCGTACGCACAGCACCCGCCCAATCGATGGAGATCGAGCTCACCCATCACCCCACCGAAGAGGTAGTGGAAGACTCACAAGCAGTCAAGTTTGAACAATTCCAGGTACAATGCCGCTCTACGCGATACCAAATTTGGATGCATGGTAAAGACCTTGACAAGAGGGACCCCAAGGACATCATCATGGACATACCGTTCTCCGATCCTCGACCGTCTTTCTTCACCAGGAAGAAACCCTTTCAAGACTACTCAGCCCTGGTCACGGGTGTCTCTTTACCCGACATCCTATCGCTCATGGACAAACTTCGAGATCGAGGGTACGAGTGCAACCCTGCCACCACTGAAGATGACCCAAGAGACCCGCACATGACGGTGAACTATCATGTTTCGTCCAACAGCGCCAACGTACCTAGCCAACTCGATCAAATAGGGAAAATCTTTCAAGAACTCCTCACGAGATGGGGAATCAAAATTTATAATAACCGATATTTCACCACTGAGAGAGGCGGCAGTTTCGGGTCCTGCACTGTCAGGAAGAAAGAGGACCATGATCGCATACTAGAGAAAGTTCGTGCCGATGGAGAGGGCAAAGCACGAGCCAACTGGGATGACATGGAATGGGACATTACCTTCGAAATCAAACCAGTCAAGACAGGCCTTCCCGAAGTCGGGCTCTTGTATGCAGCCGGCAACCTGGTGGATGCCGCCAACTACAGGGATATCTTCAAAGCCAAGGATGGAGAAAGAGCTCGCTGCCCATCGGCGGTAATAGAGGCCTGGAATGGAACTTTCTTCCGCTTTGACCATCCCGAGGATGTGGTCTTTTATTCCCACCCCTTTTTCCCTCCACGACTTCCCCAAGGCAAAATGATAACCTGTGGCCCCGCAACCCAGATGCGCGAAATCGACACCGTATTCAGAGCAGCCAAGACACCAACCAAAGGGGAGATGGGCCAAGCAGTCAATAAGGTCAATGACCGACTCAAGAGACTGGAACAGACGACCGAAAATCTCACGAACGCGGTTCTTACGGCGGCAAGAAGAATGGACCAACGCGATGCCGAGTACGAGGGACGATGGAAAATGCAGGAAGCCTATAACAGAAGAATAAGTGCGCGAGTCGACTCTACCACAGCTTGTATCGCCGCCCTGACCCAAGCAAACAACCTAACAGTAGCGGCGTTCCAACTCCAAGACCCCGCCGATGCTCTGGAAGCAAGCAGGAATTACCTCAAAGCAGCGTCCGAAATCGGTAGCCGATTGACTGAACTCGGCAAAAATGACGAAGAATTTCTCTCCCTCTCTCATATCCCTCCATCGGAGTTAGCCCATCAGAGTGGATCCCCCTCTCGTGGCAGGAGAGAACCGTCGAGGGGTAGACCTATCAAAAAAAGGAGAATGGAGACTGAGAAATCCCTTCGAGACCCGATCACCCAATCTACATCCTCTGACGGATACCAGACTAGTGACCTCGATGCGTCCTTTGACAGCTCATACCTCGGAGACTTCCCCAGCCCTCCCTTGACACCAAAAGGCCCTCAGCAAACAGCAGCCAGCTCAACGAGCTACGATTTAATAGATACCCCAGCTCCGACCCCTGCACCAGAATGGCCAACCCAAACACACCAACACACCCTCCAACTGGGCCAGGGACCAAATATCCAAGATTTATCTTACCCACCGGATCCAAAGGCCTCAGACTCCCACTTGAATCTACAT
>JAJTIF010000135.1 GCA_021299675.1 Pseudomonadota bacterium
ACTCTCCCTTCTCCGCGCGCATGAGATTGATGACCTGTACGAACTCATCACTCTTATTCAGAGACTCCACCACACGGGTGATACGCCTAAGATCATCTAGCTTGCTGACCACAATTCCCTCAATGCGCAGGTCAGAGATCCGGGCAGATGCTGTGCGATTGATCTCACGTTTGAGATCTCCGAACTGCTGCTCCCAGATGACTGCAAGCTCTTGAGCCGTTTGCGTAAAACCCACAGAAATGCGCAGAGAGCGGACGGATTCAATGTCAAACCCCAGCTTTGTCTCGGGTGTGCTAGTCAGATAGAGGCGTTCGATATTTTTTTCTAGAAGAAAAGCTTTGATCCCCTGGAGCTTCAGGCTTATTGCATCGTCCACACAAACGGGTGCAGTTGGGACCAACTCTACTGGAGCAAGCTCACGCTCTAATTTAGAAAAGCGCTGCTGACAATCCTCAATCACAAGTTGCCTGAGAGCTTCTGCCGAGGGAGCTGGCGTGAGGTCATTGATGGGCGTGGCAAGGGTGCGCTTTTCGCCACAGGCCGCCGTGAGGGTAAGAAGAGTAGCCAAGATTATTTTTTTCATCCCCCCATCATAGGGGTCAATCAGCTGGCCAAGACTAAAGCCTGTAAAAAATACCTATGCTCAGAGATTGGTTCGGGGTTTAACCATCAGGTTCCCCACGAAGATCCCCACCACCAGCGAGAAGGCCAGGGCCAGCATCGTGAAGGCGGTATCGAAGCCCATAACGATGTCTTTAGCGAAGAGATACGAGAGCCCGCGGTAGCCAGCGGAACCAGGGACCAGCAGAATGATACCGGGGAACTGGAAAATGGAGCTGGGTCTGAGGCTCAGGCGTGCAAAAATATTTGCGGCCACGCCCACACTCATGCCACCCACGAAGAGTCCCATCTCAGGGCCAAAATAGAGAGTGCCGACTTTTGAGACCGTGTAGCCGAAAATCCCTGCCAGCGTGATCCATTTGGCGTCTCGCCACTCAGCCTTAAAAATGATCGTAGACATAAAAGAAGTGATCGGCACACTGGCAAAGATCACCCAAGACGGAATTTGGTCGAAAGAAAAATCAAGCCCTCTGATAGAGATAAGGCTTGCTAGCTTATTCCCCACAAATACTCCGAAGGCGAGCTTCAAGAGAATCATGAAACCACCCATCAAGCGCGAGGTTCCGGAGGTGAGATTCTTAGTCGCAATCTCGGCAATAGAGATCGTGATGTTGAGCCCGGGCACGAACATGATGAGCGAAGCGAGGATGACGACACTGAGATTGATGTCGCCGCTAATTTTTCCAAAGAGACCCGCAAAGATGGTCGCGACCATCGCCATGATGGCCTCGAAGAGCTGGTCCACCACGCCGATGTGTTTGGGCAGTGAGAGGAGACCGATGATGGCGCCGATAATGAGACTGATGAGCAGATCCCCAAGGCTGCCGCCAAAAAGAGTCAACATCCCAGCAGAAGTGAGTGCAAAACACAAGACCCGCAGCCAGTCGGGGAAGCGCTCCCCTTCGTTCATGATGGCCTCGAGTTTTTCCCAGCCCTCGCGAAAACTCATCCGCTGATTAATCACATCCTGACCGATGCGATCGATCCGTGCCAGCATTCCCAGATTAATCCCACTGGGCTCGATGCGGATAATCCGCGCCACATCTTCATCTAAGAAACGAAATGAGCAAAAAATGGCCGTCGGCAAAGATACAAACGAGCCCTTCATGCCGAGGCGATCCGAGAGACTCACCAGAGTCGATTCGATCGTGTGGGCCGGGGAGCCCACCGAGTGAAGACTCTTCGAGTACTGCACGAGAAACTTAATCCGCTCTAGGTATTCGTCTCTTAGCACAACTGATCCTTAGTAAGTTTGATATATGTCAGCCACCATCCGCTGCGCGACCAGAGAGAGCAAAGACTCGCCATGCACCGTGAGAGGGAAAATAACATTCTTCATCGCCGTCTCAAAAGTCTCCTGGGCAGGATCGATGGAGATCAAGACCGGCACCGAGACCTTCGCCGAATAAGCGGCCAGCGGCATGTTACGTTTTTGTGTGGTGGACTTTTTTTGTTCCTCAAGGATTTTATGGTGCGTGCTCCACGGGTAAAGAATGGTGGATTCAACAGAGATGTCCATCTTTTCTGGAATGACCGCTTGCGAGCGCTTATCGACTCCCCCACGACTCCAGTCTGCACTCAGGCTCACCACCACCACAGCGTCCAGACCTAATTCTTTGCACAGATCGTTCACCCAGTGATGCTGATGCTGGGAAGGTTTGGCGCCCCCCATGAGCTCGTAGGCCGGAACATACATGAGCGATACATCCTGCATGTTGGCCGGCAAGAGGAGTGAGGTTTCAGGAATCTTCTCCCCGCCTTTCTTCCAAAACACATCCAGATCACTAAGTTTTTTAGAGCGATTCAACATAAAGTCTTTATAGACACTCCCGTAGGCACGAAAAGCGCGGCTCGCTTCGAGGTCATCCTTTGAAACCCACTCTAAGGCCATGGGAAGGGAGATCTTTTTGAGCTCGAACTCGAAGGTGCGATAAAAAGATTCCGTGAGGGCCTGCTTCCCGGATTCAGACAGGTAGATGTTGCGGTCACTGGCGAGTCCGCTACGGGATGCTTTAATCTGTGTCTCAAACAAGACGACACCTAACTTTTTAATCTTGCCGATAGGATACTGGCTGATTTTTTCCAGCTCCACGCCCTCGGGATTTCGCCGCTCACGTTTGACGACCGTCTGGGCGTAAGTCAGCCGCTCTTCTGGCGCCATGTTTTTGTAGTCATCGTAATCGAAGCTGACCTGCCCGCCGTCTTGCACCACCTGGTGGGCGCAGCTCATGAGGGTGGCAAAGCTGAGGAAGAGCACAAACCATTTCATAGAATATCCCATGTTTTAATCTCACTTCGAGGCACACGACTTCCATCAGAGAACTCGATAATGAACTCTGGCTGAATAAATATTTTTCGTATCATCACTTTCTCTATTACAGCGTTGGCACAACTCACTCGCAGCTGCGCCTGCGATCGACGCAGCTCAGAGAAGATGCGGTAATCGCCATCCGGAATCAGCCTCAGCCCAATGGTACACTGATCCCAAGGGACCTGTCTCGGCGGATTTAGTCCTTTCACTGACTGCGGGTCAAACCACTCCAGGCCCAAGGTATCCATGGTCCACTTCTGCCCCTCTTCTTCGATGACGAGCTCCCAGCTCTTTTGACCTGATTTAGAGAGCAAATAGCCTAGTGGTGCGGGATGTTTCTTTAAGTCCGCGGGCAGGATACCGCTTTGCAGTTCAAGCTTCTCTTCGAGCTGGAAAAAGAGTGAATTGCCGGTCTTGCGATAGACACTGCCCCAAGGGTCATGGCGATGAGAGTGGAGCTTAAAACGCAGATCAGTGGCCGCTAGCCACCACGATTCCCAGGCCAGTCGTTTTTTCATGTCACCATGGGACTCGACCACCACAAGAAAGGGCAGACCCGTGAGTTTTTTTATTTTCTTCAGCAGTCGATCGAAGCGCGGGCCGGTGGCCAAATAAATGTAGTAGGCGTCACATGCGGGGAGCTTGAAGTCGACACCAGCAAAATCAGCTTCCAGCCAGGTGGTACGATCCTTTAGTGTGTGCACCCGCGACTGCTCAAGCCTCTCGCCGACGATCTCGATGCCCACTGCTGTGGTGTCGTCAAAGAGCCAGGTCCATAAAAAAACACTGCGTCCAATACCACACCCGAGGTCACACCAGCTGCGAGTCCCCGCGTGGTAGAGCTGCACCATGATCTCCGTAAGATCTTTGTATGAAGTGTAGAGTGCTTTGGCGTCTACTCCCTTCAGGTAGAGATCTTCTGGTCCTTCTTTAGGCACGTCGGTGACCGCAGTGATGCCGAAGAGCTGATCCATCTGCTCATCACTGTATTCACTGAGTAGAGAGAGTTTTTCTTGTAAGGTCATCAGAAGCTCGCCAGTCCCGTGTTCAAAAACAACTCAATGTTAGCTTCATCATTTTTCGGGAGACTGTAGCGCAAGCCCCACTGAATCCCGAATGCATTGCGGACAAAATGTGAATCAAGCCACAACTCCACACCTTGCGACTCATACTGCAGGTGGCGAGATAGGCGCTCGCCTGTGAGCTGATCGTAGAAGAGATTGAGCGAAAGCCGTTTGAGGTAGAACCACTCCCCGGCACTCCATTCGGGATAGAACAGAGGAAAGAGATAGTTCACCGAGTGCTTGGTGCTTTCTTCGAGGAACACATTCCTCACACCTCGAGGAAAAAGTTGAAATGAGGGAAAGCGATAACCGCTGGGCGAATTTTCTTGCACCGAACTTTCAAGGTACAAATGATGATGTTTCAAAATGGGTGTCGTATAAAGCTGAGCCGTATAGAGAGCTTGATGATTGGTGGCGCCAGGAGCGTCGAGGTTTTTAAGACTTATGGCGCGAGCACGGGCCACAACTCCCCAAGGCGGCAGAAGATCTCTCTGAGCTTGGCGGTGAAGAAGTGAAGAGCGCCATTCAAAGGACCCACCCGCTAGATTCTCATCCTTCAGTACATTACTCCCTCCATTCTGTCGGGCTGCCGCATGCAAGAGCTCTCCACCCAAGCGCAAACTACTGGTGTGAGTGAATGCTCCATGGAGACTCTTAAAAGGCAGCGTGACTCCTAGTGAGCTGGTACCTTCTTCCCAAAAATCTTCGTCGAGCCGGCGATTCCCATAGGCCAATTGAAAATCCACCACTGGCCACAGATACTGCCACTGCGTGAAAGCATAAGCCTTCGGCACGCGCTCGTTAAGATCCCACTGCACACCCGCCCCCAGGTTCAGGGTATTAAGCAGATTGGTCGAGCGGATTTCAGCGTTGATGGTCGAAGAGAAAGGCGGTGCCATAAGCAGCCAACTGTGGGGATTAAAGGCATGGGTCGCCTGAGGGTAATCAACCTCTTTGACTTCTTTCTGCTCTAACTGCTCGAATACCTCTTTTTTGTTTTCAATCAGTGTGATGTCTTGAGCGTAAGAGTGAGAGCGAGCGGTGGTAGAAAAGATCTCAAGCGGCCAGGGCTGAGATCTAATTTTTAGGCCCCCTGCTGTGTAGGAGGAATAAGTCAGGCCAGTGTGATCGAGGTGTGGGTGGTACGCACCGATGGGATCATCGGTGACCTGCTGAACTTCCAGCGTCGCCAGATTCAAGCGAAAGATATTATCCACACCGGTTTGCGGTGATTGAAAGTAGACTTGATTTTGATACACCACCGGATAGCCCCAGGCCCACTGCTCAGTCTGCAGCAGAGGGCGCAGCTCTTTGGTAGCCAAGGTCAGTTGCACAAACTGATGCGTGTAGCTTCCCTTCTTGTGGAGCAGGATCAAGGAAGCCCCGTCGTCGCTCCAGTCGAGCCCCACGATCGCTTCGTGTCGAGGCCAGGGCATCTGCCACTCGAGCTCACCGCGAGTGAGATTCCACACGCCCAAGAACACCTCGCCCGTTTGTGTCCACTCGACGAAAGCTAGGAGATCGGCCTGATGACTCAGGACCGGCAGGGTCCAGCGCGAGCGCGGCTTTTCAAAAATAATTTTTTGATCTTTTAAATCCCGCACGATCACCGTGGAGTAGTCTTGGTTGCCAAAGCGCGGATGCAAAGCCGTTTGGGCGTA
>JAJTIF010000299.1 GCA_021299675.1 Pseudomonadota bacterium
AGCGGCTGCAGATGCATCTAGATATCTTTATTGATTTCTATAATCGAATCTATTTACCAACAAAAGTTTGATCGAAGAAAAAAAAGTGCCGACTCATCGGTCGGCACTCTCTTATTAGCAACACATAAGTCAGGCAGTTATAAAGAATTCTAGTGATGTTGGTAGACATAAAAAAAGCCTCCCTATGGGAGGCTTTTTTTATGATCAAAGATCACTTTGTAGCCATTGAGTTTAGTTCTGAAGTGCTTTGTCAGCTCTTACGTACCCAGATGCCGTTGAGCTTCTGAGGTCATCACCTCTGCTGGCCGTGTTCATCAAACGCATCTTCACTTCAAGCGGAGTGAGGTTTGGCTCCTGAGCAAGGATCAAACCGGCAATCCCAGCGACGTGAGGACACGCCATCGAGGTGCCTGACATCTTCTTGTAGTTATTGCCTTGGACGGTTGAGAAAGTATCAACACCTGGGGCAAACACATGAACTGTAGTCGCTCCGAAGTTAGAGAAGCTTGCACGCTTACCTTTCCCATCCATGGCACCGACTGAAACCATGCTTTCGATTTCGTAGTTAGCAGGGAAAGTTGCTGTCGTGTCGTTATTGGCGTTACTGTTTCCAGCTGCAGCGACGAAAAGAATACCAGCTTGCTCAGCCTTTTGGATCACTTCAAAGAGAGCTTCTGAACGAGGTCCGCCGCCCCATGAGTTACTCATGATATGCACACCGCGGCTGATGGCGTAGTCAACTGACTTCAACGCGCCTTCGAGAGTTCCTGAGCCTGAGTCAGAGAGGAATTTTACAGGAAGGATTTTGACGTGCGCCATGACGCCTGCGATACCAATTGAGTTATGTTCAGCACCGATTACGCCCGCACAGTGTGTGCCGTGGCCATGGCCGTCCATGGGGTTGTTGGTGTTGGCTGCGAAGTTGTAGCCGTAGACGTCATCGATGTAGCCGTTGTTGTCGTCATCGATGTTATTGCCTGCGATTTCATCCGTGTTGATCATGATGTTGTTTTTAAGATCAACGTGATTGTAGTCAACGCCTGTGTCGATGACAGCAATCTTGATGTCTTTTGAACCCTTGGTCATTTTCCAAGCTTCCAGAGCTCCGATATCTTTCCCAGCGACGCCGCGAGAGAACCAGCTGCCAGAGTTCTTGCCATCGTTGTTAAGGCCCCACTGCTTGGTGAACTCAACATCACGAGCAAGAGCGTGGTACGTGTGGTTTTCTTCGACATACAAAACTCCTGGTAGAGAGCTGGCTTTTTGCATGAATGATTTGTCTGAGCTTGTGACTTTAGCGAAGTTGCCCACTTTCAAGTTGAGGGGCTGCGCTGAAGGGAGACTCTTGAGAGAAAAGTTGTCTTCGTATCTGATGATGTATTCTGCGGCAAAGGCGGGTGTTGCGATAAGCAAGCTTGCAAGAAGTGTTTTCATTAATCCTCCATGATTAACTAAGTTTCTTTTAGGATTTCAATGCTTGGGCAGCTTGAAAAGAGAAACTCACAGATGTAAGAATTTAAAATGAGAGCCGATTGCTCAGATAATCTCTTTTAAAGCACGAAAAGATAAAGGATTGAGACCAAGCCTAGACCCCAGAGAAGTGGACTAATTTCTTTAGTCTTACTTGTGAAAACTTTAAGCACAATGTGAAGGAATATTCCCCACATCAGACCCTTTGAGATTGAAAAAGAGAGCGTGATGATAATGGTCGTGGCCAAGGCTGGCAGCCATGACTCCATCTCATCTTCTTTCACCTCGAGGATCGAGCGGCCCATCATGAAACCCACTAAGATCAGGACCGGCGCCGTGGCGAAGGCAGGGATGCTCACCACCAACGGAGCGATGAAGAGGCAAGGGAGAAAGAAGAGTGCCGTGAATACCGAGCTGACTCCTGTCCTGCCACCGGCCTGGATCCCGGAAGCACTCTCGATGAATGTGGTTCCAGACGAGGTTCCAAGCAATCCAGAGAACATGGTGGCGATGGCATCCACCACCAGTGCTTTCTTGAGATTTTTGGGTTCACCCTTCTCATCCATGAGATTCGCGGCTCGGGCCACACCCAAAAAAGAAGAGATCGAGTCAAACATATCCGTTAGCATGAGAGAGAGGATGGCGGGAAAGAGACTCCACTTCAGGGCGCCCCAAACATCCAGTTTCAAAAACACACTGGTAAAATCCGGCGATGAGAAAAACTCTGTGGGCATGGACACTTTACCCCGCAGCAGTGCCAGGGCCGTCAGGCTAAAAATGGTGAGCAAAAAAGCGAAGGGATTTTTTTTAAGGGTAAAATAAATGGCAATCAGAAGACCCAGGATCGTGTAGAGCACAGTCTCATTCATCTTCCCAATCGTGACGAAGGTCGCCGGGTCTGCCACGATGATGCCGGCGTTTTTAAGTCCGATGAATACCAAGAGGAATCCAATCCCGGAAGCCGTAGCGATCTTAATGTTTTTAGGGAGCGCCAGCGCAATTTGTTCTCGCAGCGGTGTGAGACTAATGACCAAGAAGAAGACACCAGACCAAAAGACTAGGCCCAAGGCCGTGGGCCAGGGAATCTTCTCCCCTAAAACAAGTGTAAAGGTGAAGAATGCATTGAGTCCCATTCCTGGTGCAATCGCGTAGGGAAGTTTCGCATAGAGCCCCATGAGAAGGGTCATGCTCGACGCCAAAACCACTGTCGCGGTCAACACACCTGAAAAACTCATGCCAGTTCCCTCAGTGGAGAGAATCGCTGGGTTTACGAAGATGATGTAGCTCATGGTAAGAAAAGTCGTCAGCCCGCCGATCAACTCTTTCTTGAGACTCATAGCTCGACTCGAAGTTTCGCTTTTGTTCCAACACTCAGCTGGGCTTTGGTGCCAAAGGGGAGCAGGTAGTTAATCGGACCGTGACCACAGGGAAGACCGGTGAAGAAAGGAATAGAGCTGTCCTGCGCAAAAGCTTTGAGAGCTTCCTGAGTGCGGTCAGTGCCATCTTTCTCAAGTCCCTCTGTGAAAGTGCCCAGGATGACGGCCTGCACTTTTTTATTCAACACTCCAGCTTGCTCCAGGTGAGTCAGCATCCGGTGAATGGAATAACCACGTTCACCGACATCCTCAATAAAGAGAATCTTGTTGTCTGCTTTGAGCTGCCAAGATGTTCCGATGGAGGTTTCAAGGATTCTGAGGTTTCCACCGGTCAAGGTTGAAGTGATAATTTGCTTCTTCTTGGCGGCGGCATTGAAAGGGACGAGTCCTTTGTACTCTACAGAAGTCAGAGCGCCTGAAAAAAGTTTCTCATATTGCCCGTCGTCTTCATGAGGATTTTGAGGGTCCATCTGTGAGAGCACTCGCGAGTGCAAAGTTGGCCATTTCCAGACTTGATTGAAGAAGAGATGCAGGGCCGTGATGTCGCTAAAGCCCATTAAGGTTTTTTTGGTTTTCGGTTTCTTCATCTTCTCTAGGAATGGAATGAGTCTTGCGGAGCCGTATCCACCGCGCAGACACCATAGATACTCAGCTTCCGACTTGAGGGCCTGCTGGATGTGCTCAACCTGTGTTTCTACGCTCGAGGCGAAAAAGAGTTTTGGTTTGAGCAGGTTCTTGGGAAGATCAAAGTCGAGGTCATTTTGATTGAGCCAGTCGAGACCCTGGTTGAGGCTTTTAAGAGGAGCCGCAGAGGCTGGGGCTATGATTGAGATTTTATTCATGAGTGTCCTTTGGGAGATTATTCCATAAGCACTGGTATTCAGAAAGACCCTAAGTGAAAAGCTCAAGTTTAAAGCGTTTCCGCCGATAGGCTTATTATGAAATTCTGGCCTCTCTTTTTAATCCTTTGGGCCTCTCAAGCCCTGGCCTTGTCTTGGCAAGACAAGCTTAAAGAGCTTTTGCCTGATAAATTGAGATTCGTGACTCTGCAAAAGACCACGCTGGCTGAAGTGGAAGCCCAGATTGGAAAGCCGGCGCTCGTACGAGACAATAAGTACTACTGGGTATACCAAGGCTTTGAGTACGCGCTGGAGTTAAAAGTAAAAAACAAGGTCGTTCAGTCGCTGCATTTTACATTCCCCAAACAGGGACCATCGGTTGATGCTCTAAAGCTTGATCCGGCCAATTATAAAGCAAGTTCGTTAGCGGGAAGTCGCTATATGGACTACCACGACGTCGGGGGCTCAATCTCCATCGATCTCGCTACCCAATCCATCTCAGTGATTAGGATCAAGTGATGTGGATTAACCTCATAATCTTTCTCTTTTTCTCAGAAGCCTATGGCGGCGCCAATTGCTCGAACCCGAAACACAGCTATCTCCAAGCCGTGAGCCCCTGTAATCGAAATTACTCCACGAGTGATTTGACCAATCAGGTGCACGAGATTCAAGATGTCGTGGAGTGGTGGGGAGCCAGTACTCAACAGGTGGCGAATGCGAAATGTCGAGCTCCCGCTCAACCGACTTCAGCGGACATGAGTGAAGTGGTTCGTGCCAATTCCAATGGAAGAAAAGTCACCAAGACGGTTCATGGTGTGCGTTTTGAAAATGAACCCAAAGAGCTGGTCGATGCGTTTGAGAAGCTGACCACTCGAAACTCCGTTTACGGTGGAAGCCATAACGTCAAAGAAGCTCAGGTTAACGTGCAAAGCCTGCATCAGGTGAACCCCGCCTGTAAGAGTGTGAGCTGTGCCATGGAAAAAATCTGGGGAGCTGAGCTTGGGCAGAAAATACTCTACATAAAACTCAAGCACGGCTACAACGCTTCTGAGCTCGCTTTCGATAATGCCACACGTTTTAGTGTGGCCGAGATGAATGATGTACTCATGGCACTGGAAGACTTACCACCCACGCTGCAGCCTCTAGGATTTCGTGGAGATCAGCGTTTGGTTCCTTATACCGTAGGGCAGTCAGTGTATGCGCCTGGGGAGAGAGTGCTGGCGAACTCCGGAGTGATTTTCTTTGACCGCTGGAGAGAGAGGGAACCTCTGACTCGCCAGTATACGACTTTCCATGAGCTCGCCCACAACATCTCTTCTCTTCATGAGAATGCTGATAATTCAAATGAATGGAGACAACTCTCTGGCTGGAAATCCTTAGGAGATACGTGGGAGAAAAATCCCGATGCTTGCATGATCTCAAAGTACGGGATGGAAACTCCGGCCGAGGACTTCGCGGAGGTGCTGAGCGCCTATCGCTATAATCCCAATACCCTTGAGACCAGCTGTCCTGAGAAATATCGCTACATGAAAGATAAAGTTTTCGGCGGCATGGAGTATAAAACGAATTCCCAGTGTGCGCGGGGCAGTGTTGATCAGATTGCAAACGTGCAACAGGGACTTGCCGATCACCTGAAGGAGAATAATTACTCCCTCAGTCCGGAGACCATTCAGTCGGAGTGCGCGGGAAGTCTGAACGTCTATCCGCCTGCCCAAAGTGAACTTGAGGCCTGTGCTTTTAAAGCAAGTTTGAAAGTCATCCCACAAGAGAGCTTAAACGATATCATCCGTCGGGCCGGTCTTCCTATAAACGCCAGCACCAGACGAGCGATTTCAGCTCAGCTGCCTGCCAATTCTCCGCTTCGAGCGTCTCTGCAAACTCAATCCCGTCAAGTCGATCAGGCGGTGGAAGCCTCCATGGCACGCTACCGCTCTCAACTCTCACAAGCTCAACCGCCGGCCCGAGGCACGAATTCCTGGTATCAGACTCAGAGCCGCTGTGGCTATGTGATGATGGAAGTTCCCGAGGGAGCTTTGCGCTGTTACGTGGAGACTCTTTATGAAGAGGATCGGTCGTTGAAAGAGTGGGGAG
Organism: Pseudomonadota bacterium; assembly: GCA_021299675.1. Classification (GTDB taxonomy): domain Bacteria; phylum Bdellovibrionota; class Bacteriovoracia; order Bacteriovoracales; family Bacteriovoracaceae; genus UBA6144. The sequence continues at coordinate 5,777 of JAJTIF010000299.1, forward strand.
CGGGGTTTTTGCCAAAACTTGATCCACCGGCGATGTTCAGCGAGCAGGGAAGGCTCAATCTCAAGGGACAAGATCGGCAATTATTGGAAGAGGCCCTGCAGCGCAGCCCACGTTTTTTAGAGCAGTTTCGTCAAACCAAGGCTGATTTTAAGGGCAACATGCTCTCGGCGGTCAGAGAGATGAAACGAGTGAACTCAAATCTTCCTCAGGGATGGCAGGACCTTCCCCCTCAGCAGTTCTGTTCTCAAGTCTATGGAAAAAGTAATCTCTTCTTGAACATTTGGGGCTTTCCAAACGGAGAAGCCGTCAAGGCGATCGAAGAGGAGTGTGTGAAAGGGCAAACCAGAAATCGCCGTTTTCATCCCTCCGATGCCGACTGGCAGGCCTGGATTAATTCTCGCTGGAACTAATTTACGAACGAGATCCTTCTTGGCTACCATAGGCCATGATCACACCTATAATCTTTTTAATTATCTCAAATATTTTTATGACCTTTGCTTGGTATGGTCACCTGAAATCAGGCTTTGAACTCAAGCCTCTGTGGATGGTGATCCTTGCGAGCTGGGGGATCGCTTTCTTTGAATACATCTTCCAGGTCCCCGCCAACCGTCTAGGCGCTCAGTACTTTACTCTGCCTCAGCTCAAGATCATGCAGGAAGTGATCACCATGACCATTTTTGCGCTTTTCTGCTTGTTTTTCATGAAAGTGCCGCTCAGTCGAAACTTCCTCTACGCTTCGATCTGTCTGATCGGCGCTGTTTTCTTTATTTTCAGAGACATAAAACCTCACTAATGTAATTTTTCCCTATCGTCATTGCGCTCTAAATTTGAGACATACCCAGCATGGAATCTCAACTTCCGCTTACCGCCTGGCTGCCCTTAACCATGAAAGAGGTTAAGAAGCGGGGCTGGGACGAGCTCGATATTATCCTTGTGACGGGCGACGCTTACGTCGATCATCCGGCCTTCGGCACGGCCGTCATTGGACGCATCCTCGAGAGTGAGGGTTTTAAGGTTGCGATCATCGCCCAACCGAACTGGCAGGATGACCTGCGCGACTTTAAAAAATTTGGACGCCCGAAATATTTCTTCGGTGTCACCAGCGGGAACATGGACTCCATGGTTAATAAATACACCGCTGCCAAACGCCTACGCTCGGAAGACGCCTACACGCCCGGTGGTGCCACCAACCACCGCCCGGACTATGCGGCGACGGTTTACACGAAAATTCTCAAAGAGCTCTATCCCGATGTGCCTGTTGTCCTCGGAGGAATCGAAGCCTCTCTCAGACGCGTCACCCACTACGACTATTGGTCCGATCGCTTGATGCCCAACATCCTGACCACCTCCGGTGCGGATCTTTTGATCTACGGAATGGGGGAGCAGCCGCTTAGAGACCTGGCGAAGATGGTGACTAAGGGGATTGCCTTTTCAGAGCTTAGAAACATTCCACAGACAGCTTTTCTAGCGGAGAGTGAAAAAGACATCCCGCTCTTTAAGGGTGAGGACGTCGAGCTCTCAAGCCACGAGCAGTGCCTTAGCGATAAGCTTCTCTACGCTAGGAACTTCATGCACGTGGAAGTGGAGAGTAATAAGCAATACGCCCACCGTCTGCTTCAGAGAGTGAGCGATAAGATACTGGTGATCAATCCTCCGTACCAGACGATGACGGAGAAAGAGATCGACGGGTCGTTTGATCTCCCATACACGCGCCTGCCACATCCGAAGTACAAAGACCGCGGGCCCATCAGTGCCTTCGAGATGATAAAGTTTTCTCTCAACACCCACCGTGGCTGCTTCGGTGGCTGCAGCTTCTGCACCATCTCTGCTCACCAAGGCAAGATGATCGCCTCGCGCTCGAAAGAATCGATCATGAAAGAGCTCGATCAGGTGGTGAAGATGCCTGACTTCAAGGGATACATCTCTGATATGGGTGGTCCATCGGCGAACATGTATCAAATGAAGGGCATCGATCAGGCGCTCTGTGATAAGTGTGCGGCTCCCTCGTGTGTGTTCCCGCAGGTTTGTAAAAATCTCGATACGGATCCCAGTAAAATGACCGAACTCTACAAGGCAGTCGCGGCCCATCCGCAGATCAAGAAGGCTTTTGTGAGTTCAGGGCTTCGCTATGATCTGATGTTTGATCCGCGCTCGACTCATAAAGATAAGGACGTTGAGTACGTCGAGCAGTTGGTCACTCATCACGTCTCAGGCCGCTTGAAGGTGGCTCCAGAGCACACGGAAGATCACGTCTTGAAACTCATGCGCAAGCCGAGCTTTGAGTACTTTAAGATCTTCAAAGAAAAGTTTGAAGAGATCTCGGCCAAGAAAAAAATCAAGCAAGAGATCATCCCGTATTTCATCTCGAGTCACCCTGGGTGTAAGCCCGAAGACATGGCCCAGTTGGCGGCAAAAACCATGAAGCTTGGCTACAAGCTCGAGCAGGTCCAGGACTTCACACCGACTCCCATGACCGTGGCCACAGAGATCTACTACTCGGGTCACCACCCCTATACGCTCAAGCCCGTCGAGACGGCGATCAGCCTGGATGACAAGACCAAGCAGCGCACATTCTTCTTCTGGTATAAAACGGAGAACAAAAATTTCATCCGCAACTACCTCTCTAAGCACAAGATGGAAGATCTGAAAAAAGAACTCTTTGGTTCTTAGAGCCGAATGTTACAAAGCTCTTTGAGGATTCTCTCTGGTCTGGCACCGGTGATGAGGATTTCGAAATTTTCATCTTCAACGATTGGCCGCTCGAGGACTTGGTAGTGCTTGCGCAGCCACTCCATCCGCTCGAGAGGCTCGAGTCGCATGAACATGCGCTCGGATTTTTTCCAGAGCGTGCTGCGGGTATTGACCGGAAAATCTTGATTGAGGTAATCGGCCCATCGCTGGAGCTGCTCGTCGGTGGGCGGATGGTCACGGAAATCAAAAAACGTGTGTGGGACTTCGAAGTCCTCCAGCACCTGTCGTAGTTTTACAGCTTCCATGTCATTGCCCACACTGTAGACATTAAGAAATTCAGCCATCAGTACATCCAAGGAAATTTTTGATAGTCCGGGTCCCGCTTCTCGAGGAAAGCATTTCTGCCTTCCTGGGCTTCTTCCGTACCGTAAGCCAGTCGTGTGGCTTCACCCGCAAAGATCTGCTGACCGACGAGACCGTCATCCACCAGATTAAATCCGAACTTGAGCATCTTGATCGCGGTAGGAGATTTCTGGCAGATGGTTTCAGCCCACTCATAAGCAACCGCTTCAAGCTCTGCGTGAGGAACGACCTTGTTGACCATGCCCATGTCAAAAGCCTCTTGAGCTGAGTAGTTGTGACCTAGAAAGAAAATCTCTCGGGCACGCTTTTGTCCGCACTGACGAGCAAGATAGGCTGAGCCGTAGCCTGAATCAAACGAAGCGACATCGGGATCGGTCTGTTTAAAGATCGCATGCTCCTGGCTTGCAATCGTCATGTCACACACCACGTGCAACGAGTGGCCACCACCTACCGCCCAACCAGGCACCACGGCGATGACGACTTTGGGCATGAAGCGGATCATGCGTTGGACTTCGAGGATGTGCAGGCGGCCGTGGCCCCCACGCACCTTGGTGTTGCCGTACTCATAGCCCTGCTTGCCACGCACGCGCTGATCTCCACCCGAGCAGAACGCCCAGCCACCATCTTTGGGTGAGGGACCATTGCCGGTGAGGAGCACAACGCCCACATCATTTTGTTGATGAGTCCATTCGAGGGCCGTCAGGAGTTCGTCGACGGTCTGCGGGCGAAAGGCATTCCTGACCTCTGGGCGATTGAAGGCGATGCGAACAGCACCGGTGTTTTTTGCTTTATGGAGGGTAATATCTTCAAAGTTGAACTCGGAAACCGAGGTCCATTTTTTATCATCAAAAAGAGGTGAAATCATAGAGAGCTCCTGTGATTTCAAGCCTATCAAACCTTGCGACGGTCTATCTAGAGAATCATCTCTAAAATCGATGAAATCTTAACAATTTCTAGGCTGGACGCTCGAAGTAGGGAGAGTTAGAAGGTCACCATTACACCTCACTCTGGAGACTCTTATGAAACTAGCATTTTTTGCTCTGATCCTTTCTGCCAACACCTTCGCAGCCAACTGCTTCACTCGCACGGTTGAACTCGAGACCAATGAAGTCAGCCTGGCGCGCGAGATCTGCCTCGATTCCATCCAGCTTGAACTCGACTACTTCGGCGCATCGAAGGCCACAGTCAAGATCACAACGGACGGCAAAGCTCAGGAGCGCACTTTTTCCTTGAACAATGGAACGCTCAGAACAGATGGCTCAAGACTTTATGTCGTCTCACTGAATGGCTCTACCAATGGCGGATTTTGTTCTGAGTACTGGGAGACCAAGGCCCTCGCTTCTATCGTGATCTCAAAAGACGCAAAAACGGTTGTGATGGAAAACGTGAAAGGCGAAGTTTACTACTCATGGGATCAGTGTCACTCGAACACAGATCTTAAGCAGTCCTTCTTCTACACCAAGATTTAATTTTCTCGGTACTGATGGAGGAGATACTTTTCTCCTCCATCACCGTAGAGCTTCAGGGGATCGAGGAACCAGTCTCCGGGAGCCAGCTCACTGTTCCAGATCTCCCACTTCCATGGCGGCTTAGCCGCTCCTTTGCCAAAAATAATCCAATCGTCTCCGTTGAATTGCCCCCGTTGATTGAAGAGAAAACTTTTTCTCTTCTGCCACAGCTCATCTAGTGATCGAAGACGGTAGTGGGAGGGGAGGTAGACGATGTTGTTTTCATGAGGGCGCTGCTTATTCAGAGGAATAATCCCGTGCCCGCCCCACTCGATCATGACTTCGATCTGCTTAGGGTCTTTTATTTCG
>JAJTIF010000055.1 GCA_021299675.1 Pseudomonadota bacterium
ATGGCTTCTATATGCGAAAGCTGGCAAGTCTTGGGGCGAGTGTGACGGGTTTTGACCCTGGGCCACTCAACTACCTCCAGTGGAAATACATCGAACACTTCACACCCGATGAGTCACAAAAACTCTACCTCTTAGGCGCTGAACACTCGGAGCAGGTCTCACGCTCCTTCGATGGCATCCTCTACATGGGAGTGTTTTATCACCACCGAGACCCCCTGGCGCAGCTCATGCACATTCGAGAGGCCCTGAAAAACAAAGGCACACTTTATCTGGAAACCATCGGTATTGCGGGTGATGATGAGCGTCTCTATGTTCCCGGCGAGCGCTACGCCGGCATGCCAAATGTGTGGATGCTGCCGACGCTCAAGTCTCTGATTAAAATCCTTGAGCGCCTGAAGTTCATCGAGATTGAAGTCCTCTCCACTTCCTGGGAAGGCACCCTAGAGCAGAGAGCGACAGAGTGGAGCGCGCCTCATAGCTTTAAGGATGCGCTTGACCCACACAATCCCCGCCTCACCATTGAGGGCGAGCCCTATCCTGAGCGCTTCCTCATAAAAGCGAGCCGCATTCTATGAAAGACCAGATCATTCTTAATCACTATAAAAATCTCGCCAAGAACTGGGGGCTGCAGGGCCAGATGTCCATGCAGGACAAAGTCATTCGCCAGAGAGAAAGTGATTTCATTATCGCTCAGACCCAGCACTCTTTGCGCTCCCGTGGAATCTCCCCGGAGAAAGCTCGTATTTTGGATCTGGGATGTGGCAACGGGCATCTCTTGAGTGTGCTCTGGGAATCTTTCGCCGGCTCCACACTGGTGGGTCTGGAGTTTGTGCCGGAGCTGGTTGAACTTGCACGCACCAGAAATCTTCCGGGCGTAACCATTCACCACGGTGACATGCGCGAGGAACTCGCCTTGGGTGAGTTTGATGTCATCATTACAGAGCGCTCGGTGATCAATCTTTTGGAGTGGACGTGGCAGGAAGCTGCCTTCCAAAACATTACTCGTATGCTCACAGTGGGTGGCCACTACATTATGGTAGAAAGCTTTTATGAATCCTGGATGGAGCTCAAAGCGGCACGCTTAGAAAATAAACTCAGCGAAGTGCCGATCTCAAGCCACAACCGTTATCTCAAAGAAGCCTGTGTTGACGCGCTGCTAAAACTTGGTCTGTGCGAAGTGTCAGCCGTCGAACCCCAGAATGCACTCTCCAGCCATTTCTTTCTTTCTCGTGTGTTCCAGCACCTTTTTACCAATGAAAATACCCCTGCCAGCGAGAGAGTGTGGGAGTTTTTTGCGCAAGCTCTTCCAAAAAATATTGGGAACTACTCCCCGATTCAGTTTCGTGTTTTTGAAAAGCAATAAAAGCTTGGCGATCACGCTCCAAGTGATTATGATGCTCAGACTTAATATTGGGACAAAGGAGTACTCACATGGCTAACGGTAGCCGTCACCGCCGCAAGCACGCTAAAGGTCGCCGCAAGGTTGGATCTAAGAAGAGAAGAGCTGCGCGTTTGAGAAAAGCAAAAGCCTAATCGCTTTTAAAAAATTAATACAAAGAAGCCTCGCTCAGATCCACTGATCTCAGCGGGGCTTTTTTGTTTTCACAAACGTGACCGCTTCTTGGAGCGCTTTGACACCATTTTGATCAAGTTTTTGTAAAGATCTCTCACACCTAAAATTAATGTTTGAAACAATATCTTTCATTCGATAGACACACCCAACACCCAACGCCACCCCGAGGAGTCTTCATGAGATTTTTTGTTGCCCTACTACTACTCGTTCTCTCGATGGGAGCTTTTGCTCAGTCGGGAGTTTCAACTAACGAAGGAAAAGTGCCTGACTCGTTCGTGCAACGTCTTGGCATGACCTACTTCACTTTCTACGACGGTCAGTCTCTTGAAGATCCAGGATTCTTCGGGGGCAAACTCGGTAAAAACGAAAGAGGAAAACCCATCAACGGTAACGATGGCTACTCGGCTTTTAACAACATCTCTCTGACCTATAAGCTCACAGAAAGAATCAACCTCGACCAACAGACACGCCTTGAGTACGTTCATAACCGTGACCGTGAATGGCGCTTCCAAGGGATGAGAATTGGTATCTCTGGTCGTCTTCTCTCAGGAAAGAACTGGAGCTTGAAAGGCGCTTTCAACACAGATATCCCCGAGCTTAACGGCTACACCGAGCGCGCTCGTACGACCATCTTCAACCCAGGTCTCTTCGCAGGTCTCAATGTTCAGTTGAGCGAGAAGTGGTCACTCTACTCAGTCCTCACTCCCCGCATGTACTTTTACCGCGATGACCGTGCCGTTGATAGTCAGTGGGCCGTGGCAGGACGCGACCCAGGTGAGAAGAGAAGATTCGAGCTTCGTGGTTCTCCAACGGTGAACTATCAGATCAACGATAAATTCGGTATCCGTGGTGGTTTTGATATTCAGATCGTAAACCGTATCAAAGATGATTCAACTGAACTCACACGTTTCCCAACTACCTCCATCAACCTCGGACCTACGATTGCGATCAACAAAGCACTTAACCTCTACGTGTTCGCTCGTACCTTCCCCTTCGACGGACTCAAGGCACGTAAAGAAACACTTTCACTTGGTGCTTGGATCAACGGCGTTGTTTTCTAATAGATCTGCTAGACTCTCTATCCCGGAAGGCCACTGCGCCTTTCGGGATAGTTCTCTGAACACCTCTGCTCTCGTTTTCCCTTTTAGCCTCCACTCCCGAATTGACTCCGTTTGATCAGACTTAGAAAGCTTGAGATTATTCTCACTCAATAAGAGTGGATGATGAAAAATACGAGCGTTGGGGTAGAAGCTCAGGCCTGCACTTAGGGCGAGCTCCCTTTGAACCTCGCTTGATTCGCGCAGATCCTCTCCTCGAAAAATCGTATTGATTCGAAAGCTTTCGTCGTCCAGCACACTCACCCAATGGTAGGCCGCCAGATTTTCTTTTCTCCACACGACCACATCATGCTTGGGATCCGTTGCCAGCAAGCGAAGCTGATGATGGCCGGGACGAAAAATTAACTGCTTGTGCCGGCAGTGACCGTCATAACTCTCTACCCCGCGCGCGAGGAGATCGGAGCGCGAGCACTCACAAGCGTAGTGAGGGATGTGTTTGAGCGAATCAAAATAATACTCCATGCGCAGCTGTTGCGAGTGATGCCGCTTGAAGTCTGTAAGATCTTGAGGACCTTCGTCCCAGTTGAATCCCAGCCAGTTAAGCGTCTCAAAGATATCCGCTAGTGAGTCTTCTTGCGTGCGCGCCCGATCGAGGTCATCGATGCGTAAAACAATACTCCCCTGATGAAGTCGGGCATAGCGCCAGATAAGACAGAGGTTAAATAAATTACCCCAGTGGAGAAATCCACTCGGAGTTGGGGCGAATCGCGTGCGTGTTTGCATGCCTCTCATTGTAGGACAAGTGCCTAGAAAATAAAGAGCTTAAACCTAATACGCTCAAGTGCTGAATGCTTTTGCCTCCATCGATTTTTTAACGCTCACAGCTATGATTAGGAGAATCAGTCCTTATGGAGGTCCTATGAAACTATTGTCGATTTTAACGACTACACTCGTTCTACTCATCCCTCAGAGTCAAACCACG
>JAJTIF010000318.1 GCA_021299675.1 Pseudomonadota bacterium
CCCTCGAAGATCTCGTTTTGGTTTTCTTTCGTTTGTAAAAGCTTTGAACTCATAAAAAGATGATAATACTCATTATTCAATAAATCAATTGAATAATTAATAAAAGCAGGTATAATCAGCTTATGGACTATCTAACTATAGGATTTGTGATCGGAAGTGTGCTGGGATTAACCGGCTCTGGGGGAGCTCTCGTGGCCATCCCCTTATTCATGTATCTCGGGCTCACCATTAAAGAAGCCTCTTTCCTCTCACTCATTGCGGTGGTGTTGGCGGGAGCCTTTAATCTTCTCCAGCAGTACAGACTGGCCCAGGTCAAGAATGCTCTGCTCATGATCGCAGCCTCACTCTTGGGGAGCGTCGTGTTTATTCCTGTCAAAGAAGTCACGCCAAATCTTGTGATCGTGCTCCTCCTCACAGTCATTTCTCTCTACAGTCTTGTGACGATGTGGCTGCCTAAAAAGACACAGACGAGCGTTGCTCAGGAAAGCCCAACCTGGTTAAGTCTTGTGGTGGGAGTCGTTCTGGGGGGCCTCACGACACTCACCGGTCTTGGTGGGGGAGTCTTACTCATGCCGATCTTCGTGGGTATTTTTAAAATGCCCATGACCCAAGCCCTTGCGACCAGTCTTGTGACGATTCTCGGTTCCTCTTTCATATCCTTTCTGCTGCAATGGTACAAAGGCGCCATTTTGCCCACCCCAGATAAGATTCTCTTTTTAATTTTTGGGATCGCTCTTTCGACTTTTGTACTCAAGCAAATAATGAAGCGCCTTTCTCCACCCCAGGCCGATCTTTTAAGAAAATGGGTCTTTAGTGGAATCGTTGTTTTTGCCATGATAAAATTTTACCTCTAGAGGAGTTCGTATGAAGATTAAGCATTTTTTTGACCAAGACACATTCACCCTGACTTATGTTGTTTTTGATGAAAAGACGAAAGATGCCATCGTGATTGACCCGGTGTTGGATTTTGAGCAGGCGAGTGGAACCGTAACGGATCAATCTACCAAGCTCGTGGTGGATTACATTAAACAGGAAAAGCTGAATCTTCATGCCATCCTCGAGACTCATGCCCATGCTGATCACCTCTCGAGCTCGCAAGTTTTGAAAACACTTTTTCCTGCAGCAAAAGTTATGATTTCAGACAAGATTAAGCTCGTGCAGGAAGTCTTTAAGAAGCATTTCAATATTGATTATCTCAAAACTGATGCCAGCCAATTTGATAAATTGCTGACGCCCAATGAGGAAGTTCAGCTCGGGAGTTTGAAGCTGAAAGCGATTCCCACCCCAGGGCACACTCCTGCTTGTATGAGTTTTCTGGTAGGTGACGCTGTGTTCACTGGAGATTCGCTTTTCATGCCAGATTACGGCACGGGTCGCTGCGATTTCCCCAAGGGCTCTGCTCGAGATCTATACGCCTCCATTTCCAAAAATCTTTACGCACTTCCCAATGAGACTCGCGTCTTTGTCGGCCATGACTACTCGCCTGATGGTCGGGAAATGAGATTTGAAACCACGATCGGTGAATCTAAAAAAACAAATATTCAACTAAAAGCCTCAACGACTGAGGCGGAGTATGTGAGTTTTCGCGAAGCGCGCGACAAAACTCTCAAGGCTCCTCGCTTGCTACTTCCTTCCATTCAGGTCAATATTGATGCAGGACACTTACCGCCTTCAGAGGACAACGGAAAAGCTTACTTGAAGTTACCCCTGAAGCCCGTTTTGAGTTTGGTGTAGGAGGAAAAAATGGGAAAAAAAGTAAATATAGACGGCGTGCCCACGCTGATGCTTGAGGCAATCAATGACGTTTCAGGTTTTACTCTCGTGGATGTACGCCGTGATGATGAGTTCACGGGTGAGTTGGGCCATATCCAAGGGGCGACGCTCAAGACCCTGGGACCAGATCTCATGAAGTATCTCAATACCGAGAACAAGAAGAAGCCCATCCTTTTCATCTGTCGCTCAGGGGCCCGCTCGGCCAACGCCACGATGATGGCAATGGACATGGGGTTTGAGACAGTCTTTAACATGCAAGGTGGCATGATTCAGTGGAACCAGTTGGGATTTAGTGTTCAACGATGATTGACTACCTCATCCTGACCGGATTGGGTTTAAATCTCGCTCTTCTCCTTCTTTCGAGAAGGTCCAACGCCGTATCCCAGCTCCAGGCAAGTCTTGAGCGCCTCGAGCGAAGTCTGAAAGAGGATTTTCGTCTCAACCGCGACGAGTTTAATAAGATCTCAAAAGATAATCGCGATGAGCTCCTGGGGCAACTCCAGACCTTTCGACGGGACCTGATCGACACTCAACATAAAGTCATGCTCTCTACTGAGAAGAAGCTCGATGAGATGCGGGCGACGGTAGATGAGAAACTGCAGAAGACTCTCAACGAGCGTCTGGGTCAGAGCTTTGCGACCGTGAGTAAGCAACTCGAGGCCGTGCAGCTGGGTCTGGGTGAGATGCGCTCGCTCGCCCAAGATGTTGGTGGCTTAAAAAATGTTCTGAGTAATGTGAAAATGCGCGGGGGAATCGGTGAGATTCAACTGGCCATGCTGCTCGAACAAATCCTGGCCCCTAACCAATTTGAAGCCAATGTTAAAACAAAACCAGGCAGCCGTGAGGTCGTTGAGTTTGCCCTGAAGCTGCCGGGCAAGGATGTGACTCTTTCACAGGTGTGGCTTCCTATCGATGCCAAGTTTCCTAAAGACGTCTATGAGCAACTGCTAGAGGCTTACGACAGTGGTGTCACAAGTCAGATCGATCTGGCTCAAAAAAATCTCGAGACCACCATTCGCTCCATGGCAAAAGACATCTATCAAAAATATGTCGAGCCGCCTTACACGACTGATTTCGCCATCATGTTCCTTCCTTTCGAGGGCATCTACGCTGAGGTGGTGAGGAAAGCCTCGCTCTTAGAGGAGCTTCAAGGGAAATATAAAATCATCGTGACGGGACCCACCACGCTAGCGGCGATCCTGAATAGCCTGCAGATCGGCTTTCGCACTCTGGCGATTCAAAAACGAACAGGGGAAGTCTGGAGTGTGCTTGGGAATGTGAAAGCTGAATTCGATAAGTTCTCAAGCCTTCTCTCAAAGGCACAGAACAACTTCCAGTCTGGTATGAAAAATCTAGATGAAGTGATGGGAGTGAGAACCCGGGCCATCCAGCGCAGCCTGCAAGAGGTCGATGATTCAGCCCAGGTACCTGACAAACTGGATTAGGTACTCTGTTTTTTGTTTGGTCAAGCAGCGTTTTTTTCTTCAACACCCATAGAACATCCAACCCTTAGCTGATTTTTTTAACCCTCCGTGAGAGGCCTTGTTTCGGTGTATGATAACTCATGGAGGGTTTAGGCATGAAAGCTCCCGTGAATGCCACCAAGAAAATTATCGAAGACTTCACTCGGACCCACTCCATTCCTTTGCGGCTGCGCAAGCCTCGGTTTTGGATGCAGCGAGGGGATGCCTACTACGATACTTATACTTATCAGTTCACGCTGCCTATCAAGGCGCGTGGGGCGGAGCTGCGTGAGTTTACTTACCATGAAATTGGGCATGCTCTGATTCATCAGTTTAGGATTCCTAAAGAGTTCATCTCTCGCTTCGTGGCCCTCAGCCCCGGGCTTCCAAAGAAAAAAGCGATTACACTGATGTGTGAGTCGGAGCCGGCGCCTGTAGGTTGGGTGAGCTGGTATGCGCAGACCTCTGGAACGGAGGATTTCTGTGAAACTCTCGGAGCTTGGGCGGCGAATGGCTATCGCACCAAAGGCAAGTGGAAGTTTAATAACTTTGAGTTTGATATCACTCACGATCGGCGGTTGCAGAAAAAAATCAAATGGGTCCAGCAAATTGTCGAGGTTTGCTATTTTCAGGCCCAACGAGAGAGGGTAGTCTTAACTAAACGCAAAGCCAGCTAACGTTAAGGACTACACTTGAAAACTATCCTGATGACTTTCTTGCTTCTGACCTCAGTTGCCCACGCCGACATTTCCACGGACATGAAAAAGACAGCAAAAACCCTGTCTCGCCTTCTGATGCTCTCGTCGCAGCCCAAGGAGTTCGAAAAAAATTCCGCTGAGGTGACTGAACTCTTTGAGCAACTTAAACAGTCTCTGGCCGGCAATCAAAAGCACTTCAAAGGCCGAAGCCCCCATTTTGAGATGAATCAAAAGATTCTTCAGCGCCTCAACCTTCAGGCTTTCCGCGCCTACAAACTCAAGCGCTATGAGGTGAGCCGTCAGCACCTTCTAGCACAACCGAACGTCTGTCTTTCCTGTCACCAAAATGACAAAATTAAATCATCGGCGTTTTCTAACGAAATTCCAGCGAACTTAGCTCCTCTTGAGAAAGCACACCTCGCCGTGGCGACTCGACAGCCTGAGCTCGCTCTCTCTCTTCTAGACCAAGCCGCAAAAACGAATTTGAAAGTTGAAGAGCGCGAGGATGCATTCAGAACGAAACTTCAAATTCTCATCTCAGAGAAAAATTTATTTGAAGTCAAAGCTGAACTCCAGAAGCTTTTGGTGGCGCATCCAAAAGATCCACAGGCCTCAGTAATGATTTCTGGCTGGATCAAAGGTGTCGATAAAGCCCAG
>JAJTIF010000338.1 GCA_021299675.1 Pseudomonadota bacterium
AAAAATATCTCCGAACATGTCACCCAGATCACCGAAGTCACCCGAGTAACCTCCGCCTGCACCACCACCGAAGCCGCCCGCTGACCCATCCACACCCGCATGACCGAACTGATCATAGCGAGCTTTTTTCTGGTCATCTAAGAGGACTTCCGCCGCTTCTGAAGCTTCCTTGAATTTTGCTTCAGCTTCTTTATTATCTGGGTTGCGATCAGGGTGATACTTCATCGCAAGCTTGCGATAAGCTTTTTTAATTTCTTCTTTAGGGGTACCTTTTTGTACCTCGAGAATTTCGTAATAGTCGCGCTTGCCAGCCATAAATGCCTCAATGAAAAAAAGCCTCTCCCGAAGGAGAGGCCCAAAGCTCTATAAGATTAAACTTCTTTGTAGTCTGCGTCGACGACGTCGTCGTCATCTTTCTTCGCATCTGCCGCACCGGCGTTGGCTTGAGCACCGGCCCCAGCATCAGCCCCTGGCTGCCCCTGGTACATGTGCTCTGCCATTGAGTGAGCCACATTCTGAAGACGCTCAGTGGCCGCTTTGATCTCATCCAAGTTTTCGCTCGTAAGCTTGGTCTTGGCTTCTGTGATCGCCGCTTCAATCTCAGACTTCTTGTCGGCTGGGACCTTATCGCCGGCGTCCTTGAGGCCTTTTTCAGCAGCAAACACGAGAGAGTCGAGGCTGTTGCGAGCATCGATGATGCTTCGGCGTTGCTGATCCGACTCGCGGTTCTTCTCTGCTTCCTCAACCATGCGCTTGATCTCCGCTTCCGAGAGACCTGAGTTCGAGGTGATCACGATGTTCTGTGACTTACCAGTGGCCTTATCAACAGCTGACACGTTCACGATTCCGTTGGCGTCGATGTCGAAGATGACTTCGATCTGAGGCACGCCTCGTGGAGCTGGAGTAATACCGGTAAGATCAAACTTCCCGAGCGTTTTGTTATAGGTCGCAAGCTCACGCTCACCCTGTAGCACGTGGATGCTCACGGCTGGCTGATTGTCTGCAGCTGTAGAGAACACTTGGCTCTTTTTCGATGGGATTGTGGTGTTCTTCTCGATGATCTTCGTGAACACTCCACCCAAGGTTTCGATACCGAGAGAGAGAGGAGTCACGTCCAGGAGAAGTACATCTTTCACGTCACCGGCGAGAACCCCACCCTGAATCGCAGCACCAGCGGCTACCACTTCATCTGGGTTCACACCTTTCGAAGGTTCTTTGCCAAAGATCTCTTTTACTTTTGCCTGTACCGCAGGAGTACGAGTCGCTCCGCCAACGAGGATCACTTCGTGAATCTCAGCGAGTGAGAGGCCCGAGTCTTTGATGGCAACCTTACAAGGCTCCACCAAACGGTCAATCAGATCAGCGATCAGACTTTCATACTTGGCGCGGCTGAGGTTCATGTTCAAGTGTTTTGGACCAGAAGCATCCATAGTGATAAACGGAAGGTTAATGTCCGTTTGAGTCACACTCGAGAGCTCGTGCTTGGCTTTCTCAGCAGCTTCTTTCAAGCGCTGGAGTGCCATCTTATCATTTTTCAGATCGATGCTGGTCTCTTTCTTGAACTCTTCAGCGAGCCAGTTGATGATGCGGTAGTCGAAGTCTTCACCACCCAAGAATGTATCCCCGTGAGTAGATTTTACTTCGAAGACACCGTCAGTGGTGATCTCTAGGATCGAGACGTCAAAAGTACCACCGCCCAAGTCAAACACTGCCACGTTCTTATCTTTCTTCGTATCAAGACCGTAAGCCAGAGCAGCGGCCGTGGGTTCGTTGATGATACGTTTCACATCGAGGCCCGCAATACGGCCAGCGTCTTTCGTTGCTTGTCTTTGAGCATCGTTGAAATAAGCCGGTACCGTGATCACAGCTTCCGTCACGGGCTGACCGAGGTAATCCTCAGCTGCTTTCTTCATCTTCTCGAGGACCTTGGCTGAAATCTCTTGAGCGGAGTATTCTTTGCCGTCGACTTTCACCCACGCATCTCCGTTCTTGTTCGCGAAGATATCAAAGGGAGCGACTTCTTTAAATTTTGTCACTTCTTTATCTGTGGCTTTACGGCCAATCAAACGCTTGATACCGAAGAGGGTCTTGGTAGGGTTGGTCACGGCCTGGCGTTTCGCCACTTGGCCCACGAGGTTTTCACCGTTATTGGCGAAGCCAATGATGGATGGTGTGGTGTTGTGACCTTCAGAGTTTGGTACGATTTTATAAGCGCCGTTTTCCATGACAGCGACACACGAGTTGGTTGTTCCCAAGTCGATTCCGATAATTTTACCCATATATATTTCTCCTGTTAGTTTATGAATTTTTTACTGTTTATCACTGGCCACAACAACTTTTGCAGCTCTAAGTAGACGACCGTTAAGGACGTAGCCCTTCTGGAATTCCTTGAGCACTTCATTTGGGCGCTTGGCCTCTTGGTACTCTTGTGCCATCGCCTCGTGGAAGTTCGGATCAAAATCTTTGCCGAGGCTTTCGAGCTGAGTCAAGCCGTGCTTGCCAAGGGAGTCGAGGAAAATCTTCTTCACCATGTCTAGTCCGATCACGATGTTTTTCACTTTCTGGTCTTGGTCGAATTTCAGCATGTCGACGGTGCGCTCGAAGTTGTCGACCACATCGAGCAGATCGCGCAGGATCTTCTCCGAGCCGTACTTGAGCTGGTTTTCGCGCTCGCGCTCAGCGCGCTTACGAAAGTTCTCCATCTCTGCGGCTTGGTAATAGTACTTCGACTTCCAATCAATCTCTTCGGCTTTAGTCGTTTCCTCAGCGCCCGCTTCTGAACTCGCTTTCGCTTCCTCTGTTTTGTCTGCGTTGTTATTGCTTTCGTTTGTCACACTTACTCCTCATCTTTTGTCTTTATCTAAGATGGGTTCAATCGGAGGGGTGTCAATGTTAGGGAGGGAAAAAAATGATGAAAAAGTGTGCTGATCCCGAGTCTCTAAGTCACTTAAATCATTATATCAAAGAGATCCTCAACCAAACTATCCAAAATCACCCAGGCTTCTGGCTTCATGCGCCACCCCAAACCTACAGGCTCACACAGACCCCGGGCCTGCCATTTTTCGACTCTTCTTTGAAACGCTTCAGGCTCAATCGAAAGCCGTTGGGCGGTGATCGGCTGAGAGGTGCGAAGCCGCAAATAGAGTTGCTCGAGACCTATCTCCCTCGAGGATAACACTTCTATTTCAACCTCCGGACTACTGGGCTTCCACTTATAGCGGAAAGCACTTTGCTTGTGCTCCAGATAACCCACTCCCGTGGGTCCCAGCGCTGCCACGCTTTTTGATTCCCAGTAGCGTTGGTTGTGTCGAGATTCATAACCTGGGAGAGCGAAGTTTGAAACCTCATAATGATGAAAGCCACGGGCCCGCAAAAACTCACTCACCCGCAGATACTCACGAGAAGTGATCTCATCATCTGGGATGAGGGACTTGAGTTTATAGCCAGCGGCTGGCTGCAGGATATAGAGGCTGAGATGCTTAGGGGCATAACTCAAAAGAAGTTCTAACTCACCAATGACATCACGGTTTTGATTCTTCTCGGGTGCCCCTAAGAGAAAGTCGACCGAGAAGTTTTCACCTTTTAATCGCTCGAGGAGCACTTTCGTGTCATCCAAACTGTGGGCCCGGTCGAGAAGACTAAGATGGTGTGGATCAAAACTCTGTGTCCCTACCGAATACCGATTGATTCCTAATTTCTGCCAAGCTTGGAGCCCTTGCTCGGTCCACGCCCCCGGGTCTACTTCCAGCGTCGCTTCGCAATTTTCTGCCAAGGTCAGGCCCAGACTTGCAAAACATCTCGCTCCCTCCACGTCCCACAGGGAGGCCGTTCCTCCTCCCAAATAGAGTGTTTCCAGTGGAGCCCAAGAGTGGTGATTTTCGCTCAGGATTGACTCATGGCGCTTTAAGCTGCTCACAATATATTGGGAAAATTCTTCTCTTTGCGCAGAAGGTCGCTCGAACTTCTGCTTATAAAAATCACAGTAGTTGCACAGGTGTCGACAAAAAGGGACATGAATATACAAACTCGTGACAGAACTCATAGAGAGCATTGATACTATTTAGACTGATAACTGGCAACGATAGTGGAGAATACATGCAGGTAGAAGAAGTTAAACTCGGTCAACTCAACACTCTTTTTAA
Source organism: Pseudomonadota bacterium (assembly GCA_021299675.1). Taxonomy (GTDB): domain Bacteria; phylum Bdellovibrionota; class Bacteriovoracia; order Bacteriovoracales; family Bacteriovoracaceae; genus UBA6144. The sequence goes on from JAJTIF010000338.1 coordinate 4,143, forward strand.
TCATAACCCGGGCTCAACCGCCTCAACCGTTCAGATGTGGTTTCGTGCCGGCTCAGCTTTAGAAGATAAAACTAACCAAGGCATCGCTCACTTTCTTGAGCACATGTTCTTCAAAGGCACACCGAAGCGCCCAGGCGCACTGCTGGCCCAAGAGATCGAATCTTTTGGCGGTGAGGTCAATGCTTTCACAAGTTTTGACTACACCTGCTACTACATCAACTCTCCGGCCCGCAAGCTTGACCACGCCCTGGAAATTCTTTTGGA
>JAJTIF010000402.1 GCA_021299675.1 Pseudomonadota bacterium
AGGATCAATACCTGCCTCTACCCTATGTAGCTTAAAATCTTTAAAAGCTAGTCGAAAAGAGGCTGAAACCATTTCTTTTCCATAACCCTTTTTCCAGTGCTTATTGAAAATTCGGTAACCCAAATATGCATTCTGAAATACACCCCGTGAAATATCCATCAAAGCAACAGTTCCTATCAACTCTCCTGAATCTTTCAGAAATACTGCAAAATCATAGAAGGTTTCTTTAGCTCTTTGATCTTTTTGTGCTTTAAGTAACTTTTTAAAATTCGATGAAGTAAGTTCTTTCAGATCTCTCGGATTGAGATCCCAAGTATTTTGAGCTTTATGCATTCCTGCATATGCTCTCTGCCAAGCTTTAAAGTCTTTAGCCTCGTATGGGCGTATGTAAAGTCTTTTGGTTTTTATCGAAAAAGCCATGCTTGTCACCCCTAGTTGATTGAAATCGTTCAGAAAAGTTTGTGGCAAAAACCATGTGTTGTCTACGTGTGACTCCGGTCTCGACTGCCACCCCATTTTTGACTAAATTCTCGTCCAAAAAACAATACTCCTCGTAACATTCTTAATCATATGATTCGCAACCTCAGCATCTGGCTAAGAATTCAGTTTATTGGGCATAGACCTCAATCGCAAACTCATTGGGGTCTTCGAAACAGAGGTAGTCGCTCAAGCGCTTAAGAATTTTTATCTTTCTCTCCTCGAGCTGAGATTGCAGCGAATCCAAATCTGAGATGCTTCCACCTTGGAAAGCGATGTGGTTGAGGCCATTGGCCTGACGAGAATTTTTCCAGCTGAGGTACTGCTCCTCCACCTGGACGAAGACGAGGTAGGTTCCGGTTTCGTGCTCCCAGGATACTCCCCCATTCCAGCGACTCATCTCCTTGTAACCAAGCACGGGCATGAACCAATCCCAAAATAGGTTCGAACGCTTCTGATCGTTAACGTAGTACTCAATGTGGTGGACCTGTCCAAATTTCATAGCTCAGACCCATTAATTAATAGATGCCCCGTCTTCACGAAGATGATTGTCTCTTCTTCAACAAACGGATAGTGGCTCGACAGATGAGGGCTTCGAATCCACGTATGTTTGGGGTAGCGACCGAACTCGTCGATGAACTCGCCCTTCAATACAAAAATCTCTTCGCCGCCAAAGTGCGTGTGTCTCACGAACCTCTCACCCGCAGGCCACTTCACCAGTGCTGATCCTTCGGTGCCCGAGCTAAAGAGCGGCATCACTTGCAAATTCCCGTGTCCCTGTCGCCAGGGTGTGTGATGGGTTGAAATTCGTACCTTGTGCTGATCTTCGCGATTTTCTTGTGTGCGCTTTACAAAGATTCGGCAACCCTTCGAGCTTGATGTGGTGTGGAGAAGGCCTTGAGGGTTTCTCAGATAACTTCCCGCTGGATGATCGCCTTCGGCGCTAGTAAGAATGCCATCCAGCACCAGGATCTCCTCCGTCCCTAGCAATGAGCCTTCAGGGTATTTAGCCCCCGCCTGATACTCGAGGATACAGGTCTCGAGATTCTGCTGTGTGTTTTCCTCGAGCAGATAGCGCCGGACTCCGTCGCCGATCTCGCTCCAGCCTTCAGGTTTTAGGGAAGTTATTATTTTCTGTGTCAGATCAGTATGCAACATCACTCTAGCCTAGCCTTTTCGACTCGCTTAAAACACACTTTTCCATATGAAAGATTTTAATTTAAAACTCATTCGGCGTTTAACATTTGTTGGGTTCCTGCTCACGATTCCTACTCACGCGACAGAGACCCCCTATATCATTAGTGGTTTCGACGATGTCCTCCGGCAAGCAGAAAACACCGGACTCATCAAAGCGGCACTCAAAATCTTTGAGCCGGACAAAACCTTCACAGGGATGCCAGTACTCTATCAAGAGATTTCAAGACAGGAGAAAGAGCCGCACTTTGTGCTCGTGAGTGCTATCTCCCACTGGTTTGATGGGCGCATTGAAAAATTTCTCTCAGAGACGAACTACCCTCCGCATAAGCGCTACCTGCGCAACTGGCTCACCGAGTGGTCAATCAGTGGATTTAAAATCTCAAAGATCGACGAGATCATCAAAGGTCATTCCGGTCGTGAGTTCATCGTCATCTTTGATAACTCAGACCCAAGTCTCGCCATGGCAACCGAACTCGCTCAACGCTACCCGCAGATCCGCAAAGTCTATCTGCGGATGGTGGTTGAAAAAAAACTTCCTCAGGAGGCGACGAGTTTCTACTCGGCCTTCGACATTGCTCTACGGGAGTTTGAAGACAAACGTCTTGAGGCACAGGTCGTGGAGCGGATCGCTCAAATCATCTTGGGTGAAAAAAAACGTGAGATGCTTTTTCCTGATTATGCCCTTTGCCCAAATAATTACAGGCCCTGTGAAGGCACGGCTTTTTTAACTTCTCATGGAGAAGTATGCCTTGCCCTTCAGCTACACGTGGAGCGTCTCTGCCAGGCTCCATACTCAAAAGGAACTGAGCCATGAAGATTCTGATGATCGGCGGTACACGCTTCTTTGGAAAACGTTTTGTGCAGCTCATGCTCGAGCAGGGGCACACGGTGAGCGTGCTCACGCGAGGCCAGACAATTGATCAGTTCGGCTCTCGGATCACCCGCCTCGTGGCTGATCGCAAAGACACTACAGCTCTTCGCCGTGTGCTCACCACTGATTACGATGTGGTGGTGGATAATATTCTTATGAGTGCCCAGGAGGCACGAGAGGTGGTGGATATTCTCAAGGATCGTATCGGCCGCTTCGTCATGACCTCGACCCTATCGGTTTATGATCCAAAGCCCGGGGCGATTGTCGAGGACGATTTTATCGCCACGAAGTACGTGCCCAAAACTCCCACCCACCCGGGAGAGGAGTACCAACAGGGAAAGCGCGCGGCGGAGCATGCCTTAAGCCAAGCCGGGATTCCTGTGAGTGTGATGAGGATCCCCATCATCGTGGGGCCTGATGACTACACTCAACGCTTGTTCTTACATGTGCAAGCAACACAAAATGAAACGAAGCTTTATTTCCCTAACCCCGACGCACGCTTTTCTTATCTGCACGCCCAGGATGCGGCGAGAGCTCTTTGCTGGTTATGTACACAGAAGCAGGTCGGGACCTACAACATCTCTGCTCCCGATGCCTGGAGTCTGCGTCAGCTCATGGAGTGCATTAGCCTGAGCGTCGGAAAAGATTTTAAATTCGGTGACTCCACTGAGCCGCCCTCGCCTTTCGGTGTGCCCGAAGACTACTTCATGAACACCGAAAAAGCCCAAGCCGCAGGCTTTCAGGTTCCAGCTCTTGCACAGTGGTTACTTAGACTTATCGACGAAATTAAAGTGAAATAGTCTGCTATCCGATACGAGTTTCATGAAAAAACTCACCTTTATTTGTGTCCTCACTTTTTTCTCTACTAGCGCCCTCTTGGCTGCTGAAAAAAAACCAAAAGAGCCTGAGCGAAGTGTTGCCTCCCAGGGGCGATACATCTGTGACATAAAAAACACCTTGACCTCAGCTACCACCTATCCCTATGCGCAGGTGAGAAATTATCTAAATAGCAAGTGTGACCCAAGCATGCCGTTCTCTGTGACTTCGGGGGCACCTAACAACTATCTGGTTTGCTGCGTTTCAAAGTAGTCAATTACTTAGAAAGTTGGAATTTACGGAAAAATTATTTTAAGCTCTCCCCATGCTCAAACTAATTCTTCTGTTCATTCTCTCTGCCTGTGGCACTTATGTTCCTGTGAGCTATCGCAAAGGAAGTGAAACCTCGCTTCCTCAGGGCTTTCGCCTCAAACTAATCATTTCCCCAACCACAGGACTTGCGGAATCACAAAAAGTATCTCTGCAAGAGCGCATCGGAACTGAGGTCGCCAAAGATGGCTGGCTCATCTTCTCTCGCAAATCTCAGGACGGCGATGCCGAACTCACGATCGAAACATACCTCAGGCGGGAAGCGCAGATCTCCTCTTTCGAGAGCACCCGAGAGGGCGACGGAAAGAAAACTGTGCGCTCAGCGACTGCAATCGCGGAAGGCGAATCTCGCTTCAAGATTTACGATGTTAAAAGAAAATCCACTCACGAACACACAGTCACCGCTTTTGCAGCGGCGTCCTCTGAAGTGACGCTGCCGGAGGAAACCAATGCGAATGCAGTTCTCTCTGTCATCGGACTCATCATGGGCTACGATCGGGTTGAAGAAGCCCGCAAAAACCAAGACCAGCTGCTTGCGGGATCGGCGCATGTGAACCTCGAAGAAAAGCTCCCTCGCGCCATTCTCGAATTACTCGTGCCAGAAAAACTCTCGGTGCGATTAGAGATCGACGATGAGGAAGATGATATGGAGACGGTGGAAGAGTTCGTCACTAAGAATGACATCGAGAGTGCCTACACCTATCTTATGGCGCGCTCGCAAGAGTCACCGCGTGCGGACATCTTGTACAACCTCGGAGTCATACAAGAGGCGCGAGGCTTTCACAAAGATGGCTGTAGTCTCTACCAGCGCGCCTATGAGACTCAGAAGAAAGACCTCTACCTTAAGCAACACGCTGCTTGCCAGACGCGCCACCACCAGCAGCCGCGCTGAGACTTTTTTCCATGCGGAATAGAAACTCAACC
>JAJTIF010000043.1 GCA_021299675.1 Pseudomonadota bacterium
TAGCGCCGGTCTATGAGGCTCTAGAGCGGGTTCGGGCCGCAATGGACGAGGACCGTGCTCTAATAGGCTTCGCTGGTGCTCCTTGGACCTTGGCGACCTATATGATTCAGGGCCGCGGCGGTGAGCGTGATCTTGCTCGTGCTTTTGCGTATCAGAACCCAGAATTAGTCGACGATCTCTTAAAAATTCTGGCTGAGGCGATTGGCCAACATCTAATTGCTCAGGTTAAAGCGGGTGCAAATGCGCTACAGATTTTTGAATCCTGGGCTGAAGATATTCCCGGGCACCTGTTCGCGCGTCTCGTAACCAAGCCAATCAAGCAGGCCGTAGATGTGGTACGCGCGGTCTATCCCAATGTTCCTATTATTGGTTTTCCGCGAGGGGCAGGTCATCGGGTTGGTCAATTCTTTGCTGAAACGACTGTCCAAGGGGTCGGCCTCGATATTGCTGCAGATTTAGGCGCAGCGCGGACTGCTTTGGGCCCAAAGGTTTGTTTACAAGGCAATCTTGATCCCATGGCTTTGATGGCAGGTGGCCCCGCGCTTGAGCAAGCTGTCGATGCTATTCTTGCCGTGGCGGCCACGGGACCACATATCTTCAACCTTGGACATGGTGTGGTGCCAGCAACGCCGATCGCCAATGTCGAATATGTGATGCGGCGTGTGAAGGGTTTGACCTAGATAAACGTCTGCAAATCAAGAAAAAGGTAATTGAAATCTCGATGGGACAGAAAATAGCGATTGTGCTGTTCAATCTTGGGGGTCCGGACGGGCCAGATTCCGTGCGCCCTTTTTTGAAGAATTTGTTTTCTGATCCAGCAATCATCCGCGTCCCGACACCGGTGCGTTGGATATTGGCCAGATTGATTTCAACGCTGCGCGCAAAATCAGCTCGGGCTAACTATGCGAAGATGGGCGGTGGCTCGCCACTGGTTCCAGAAACATTAGCTCAAGCGGAAGCCTTAGAGCGGGCGGTTAAAGCTCGTCCTGGCTATGAAAATGCGGAAGTTAAAACCTTCCTTGCCATGCGCTATTGGAAGCCATTTGTAAAAGATGCAATTGCCAAAGTTCGTGCATTTAAGCCTGATGAAACGGTGCTTCTGCCGCTCTATCCGCAGTTTTCGACCACCACGACTGATTCCTCGTTACAGGCTTGGAAGAAGGCAGGCGGTGGCCCTGCAAAGCTGATTTGCTGCTATCCTGATGCGCCAGGCTTTATTGAGGCCCATGCCGAAGCAGTAATCGAAACATGGCAAGCCGGTGGTTCGCCTGAGCGCGTTCGGGTTTTGTGGTCTGCACATGGACTGCCTGAAAAAATTATCATCGACGGCGATCCATACCAAAAGCAAGTAGAAGAGACGGTTGCAGCATTACGGCCTCTGCTTCCTGATCATTTTGAGCATGCGATCTGTTATCAATCTCGCGTTGGCCCCGTAAAGTGGATTGGCCCAGCCACGGAAACCGAGATTGAACGCGCTGGCGCAGACAACATACCGGTAATCGTAGTTCCGATCGCTTTTGTCTCCGAACATATTGAGACCTTGGTTGAATTGGATGAAGAATATTATGAAGTTGCGCACGAAGTCGGTGTGCCGCTTTATTTGCGCGCGCCCGCTCTTGGTACGCGCGCAAGATTCATCGACGAACTTGCCCGCCTAACGACCGATTTGTTGGAAGGGACTGACCCAATACTCGCGGCACGCACGACAGGCTGCGTCGTCGCTTGTCCTTCTTGCCCGCGGGCAGAATTTGGCGGATGCGCTGTATGAGTGGGTGGATCGCCAGCCACTATGAAGTCTTTAGAGCGCTTCATATAATTGCGGTGATCGCGTGGATGGCCGGCCTGATGTATCTGCCACGCTTATTTGTCTATCATTCCCTAGCCCCTCTTGGAGGTGAACTGGATCAGCAATTGATCATCATGGAGCGGCGCCTACATCGCGGCATTATGATCCCCGCGATGATTGTGGTGTGGATTTTAGGCTTAAGCTTGCTGCTCGGCCGAGGTGGTTTGGATTTACTGGCCCAACCTTGGATGCAGATTAAGTTGGCCATGGTTATTCTCATTACGGCAGTAGATCATCTTTATCTGCGCTGGCGCAAAGCGTTTGAGCGGGGTGAGCGTCCGTTGAACCACGTCGCCTTCCGGTTCCTAAACGAATTGCCGTTTGTTTTGATGATTGTCGCTGTGTTTATGGTTGTCTTAGAGCCTTTTTCTTGACAACACACCTTGACCGCGCCAGCGTTAATCGTCATGTGATCGCTCGTTGCCAAAGCCTTCACTCGGTTTGGCACCTCCTTATAGCCGCTGCAGTCCTTGCAAAGACGGCTTTCACCAAAGATATTTTGAGGCCCTGACATGTCAGAGGAATTGTCGATCGACGCGCCACCACGCCGGTCCACGCTACAAGAATTAAAGACCCGTACCCCTACAGAATTGGTGGTCCTGGCAGAATCCCTAGAAATTGACGGCGCTTCTAATCTGCGCACCCAAGATCTTTTGTTTGCTATTTTGAAGGCACAAGCAGAGCGTGGCTCCGAAATTGGCGGCGGCGGCGTGTTAGAAGTATTGCCAGATGGTTTTGGCTTCCTGCGCTCACCTGAATCGAACTATCTGTCTGGACCAGACGATATTTATGTCTCACCGCAGCAAATTCGTCGTCACGGCCTACGTACAGGCGACACCGTCGAAGGGCCAGTAAAGGCGCCAAAAGATGGCGAGCGCTATTTCGCTTTATCGAAAGTTGACACAATCAACTTTACCGATCCTGAGCAAGCCCGCCATAAGGTCAATTTCGATAACTTGACCCCGCTCTACCCCGATGAGCGCTTGCATCTTGAAATCCAAGATCCA
>JAJTIF010000009.1 GCA_021299675.1 Pseudomonadota bacterium
ATTTCACCGAGACCGGAAAGGCGTGAGGCCAGCATGAGAGAGACCTCTTGCGATCGAATTTTCTCTTCTTTTAATTTTTGATCAGTGATGTCTTGTATCGTCACAACCGTAGCAACAGGAGCCGATCTTCCGGGTTCAAATGTGGGCATGGCACTGATGGATAGCCAGGAGATTTTACCGTTGACCTTTTGTAACTTAAGTAAAAAATTCTCTACCGGTCGCCCTGTGGGCTGCGCCACCGCCGAGGGGTGCATCTCTGGGGGACATGGATTGCCGTCCTCGAGAAATGTTTTCCATTGAGGGTCAACGTTAGACTTGCCAAGAATCTGATCTTTGGTTAACCCAAGAATCTTGCGTGCAGAATCATTAATGGAAATAATAACACCGGAAGCATCGTGCAAGATAACGCCCTCCCGCATCGTGGAAAGAACAATATCTTGCTTACTTTCAAGCTGTATTAAGTCTAGTGGGTGTCGATTGCGCTGCAGGGATGAGAAAAATCCGATCGCAATAGCCGTCACAAAATTAAAAAATACAGCGTTAGGGGCCATAAGTTGGTCTGGATTTTGGTGAAGCATGGAGATCGCACCAATGAGCAGGGTGAACAAGGCAAAGGCAATCGCTTGCTTGGTCCCGGTAAGGTAGTTCAGAACCCCGATGATGATCAGTGTTGTTCCCGTTATCCAGATCGGATCTAATCCAGCAACCCAGGTCACATAGAAAGCATATGAAACAGTCACTGTGCCCGCAGCGGCAAGTATCCATTCTGCTGTATCAAGACTCATTTCCTTATTCTTTCTAGTGATAATGCCAATGACTACAAACAAGAGACTTAGCAGAAATCGCAGGGGCCAGATTTCAAGAGATTTACCCGTCAGAAAGTAGATCGCAATACCCCACACGACGAAGAGAAGACCCCCAAAGATACAGAGATTTTAAATGAGTTCAAGGTGTCGTTTGACAGCTTTTTGTTGAATTCGAGTTTGTGACATCGTAAAGATTTTATCACTAATGGAAATTCGCGCTACAATCAAGGAAAACAAAAAAGACATACTAAATTACATTTTTTGCCAAATTTAAGGAAATGTAACCAATCAGCTTCTATAAGATGAAATTGTTACGTAAAATTGATACTAGGCTAAATTTTGCTGCCAGGATGAATGATGAATAAAATTAAAACAGAAGTAACTTTCATTGAAAAAAATGGGATGAATTACTCTCGAAGAATTGAAAGATATGAGAACGGTCAAATAGCGAGTGAGGGTATTTTTTCAAAAAGCCAAAACGATTGGAGCTGGAGTGTGCCCCACGGGGTGTATAAAACGTATTATGAAGACGGGACACTAAAGAGTGAGGAAGTCTACGATGAGAGGGGGATTCGAACAGGTACATCTTGTTACTTCAACAAGAAGGGTGAGTTGATTAGAAAGCTCGAATACCGTGAAGATCGATTAGTAAAAGAAGAAAACTTTAAGATCATTGAAATAAAATAATTATAAATTCTTCAGCACCCAAAGTGTAACTTCGGCAGAGTTCTTCGCATTAATCTTCTTCATCAAATTGGACTTATGTGTTTTGATCGTATTCTCAGATAGACCCATCGCATCTGCGATTTCTTTAACAGAAAATCCTTTTGATGTATTCTTGGCGACCTCTTTCTCTTTTGGAGTGAGAAGCTCTACGGCAGGGTCATAGGACTTCTGAATGCCACCCTGACGTGTGAGTTTTTTGTAAAAAAGTGATGCCACAGTCGGAGAGAAATATTTCTCTCCTGTCGCAACCGTTATTATGGCGCTGAGAATATTATCTTTTGAGTCGGATTTTAAAACAAAACCATCAATGTCATTTTGAATAAGTTGGTCTAGCCAGTCAGGGTTTTCATTTTGAGAAAGGACGATGATCTTTGTGTTAAGGCCCGAGGAACGAATCTTTTTTATCAGGCTGGGGCCATCCATGACAGGCATGCCCAGATCAAGTATCACAACTTCAGGCTTTAGCTCTTGGATTTTAGAAAATCCTTCTGAGCCATTTCTAGCCTCACCCAATACCTGGATATTGCCCTGTAGGGTCACAAGAGTCTTAAGCGTACTCAAAAAGTCGGGATTATCGTCACAAAGTAGAAGTGTAATTTTCTGTATTGAACTCATAGAAATTGTAAGCCTTACTTATAAATTGTAGCATCTAACAATGAGTTTAGTAGAAATAATAAATTCTGTTCAATGGTTTTCTGGGTGCATTCTACTCATTCTTGCTGCCTATGGATTTAAATACCGCGAAGAGGAGATTGCAAGGGGTCTTATCGGATTTCTTCTTTTGGCTTCATTTTGGTGCTTTTGTACAGCTTTCCAGCTTCACCCAAAGGAACTAGATGTCAAAATATTCGTAAACCGAATCAAAATGCTAGCAGTTTTGCCTATCACATTTACGATCTTAAAGATGTCATTGTCTTACCTTGAACCCACCAGCAAATTGCGTCAGTTGCTGAAGCATTTATGGCTTATTCCGCTCATTTTTATGATTATTATGGTGAGTCCCTGGCACGAACTTATCATTACCGATTATTCGATTAATCCAGAGAACGGACTCCTTCATTTCAAGAGCGGAAGCCTCTTTGGCTTATATATATTTTTCGCAAGGCTCATGGGGTTGATTGCGTTTTATCTGTTTTGGACAGCCATAAAATCGAAAAATGCGATCTATAAAAAATCGATCGCCTTAATAATAATTGCGGTGCTTATCCCCTTCATTGTTGATTGGGTCATTGTAAATCTCGTGCCAAGTTTAAGGCCCCTGCAGTTAGTGCCGGTGGCGTTTATGTTAACAGGGTTAATTTTGATCTATGCCATTTTATTTCAGCACGTTCTAGACTTTGTTCCCTTGGCACGATCAAAAATCATTGAAGACTTATCGTCACCCTGCCTGATGTGGAGCCGAGAGGGCGTATTGGTGGACTGCAACGAATCTGCTGTCAAAACCTTGGGCATAGCCGCTGACAAAAAATCAATGAAAGCAGAAGTTGAAGAAGGGCTCAAAATTAATAATCACGATATGGTCATTGATAAAAAGACTTATCGGGTGATGTATAAGGAGATCCTATCAAGCACAGGAATTAGTTCCGGCGGTTATACCATTCTGTCTGATATTACGGAATCAAAGGACTCAGAGCGAGATCTCATAAGAATAAACAAACTTAAAACGGATGTCCTGGCCGTGATGTCACATGACATGGGCGGCTTGCTGGGACTGTTGAGCCTGAATGCTGAAGTGTTAAGTGTAAACTTTGAAATGCTGGATGATGACTATAAAAAAACACTCGCTCAAAAGATCAGTGAGCAAGCGCGTGAAGTTAGTCGGTTTTCAACGGACCTGATGGATTGGTCAAAAGATCAGTTCACCCAGTCAAGCTTCTCGAAGCAAGATGTCAATCTGGGCCAAACCCTTTTCTATGTGATCAATGAAGTAAAATCCTTGGCTGAAATCAAGAACCAAAAAATAATATACCAGACGGAGGGTGAAGAAAAAATATTCTCAAACCCAAAGTTGATTGAAATTATTATTCGCAATCTTGTTTTGAATGCCATAAAGCACGGCGAGAAAGATAGCAAAATTACTATATCGATTGATAAACGAAACAAAGAAATCAAGGTCACTAACCGCGGTGTCTTCTCCGACTACGAAAAACTCAACTTATTCTTTTTGAACCAAGAAAAAAATATTTACTCAGGCTTGGGCTTAAAGATCTGTAAGGAGTTCTGCGAGATCTTAGATTGCTGGATCGAGTATGAGGTAACAAATAATTCCACAACCGCTAGCATTAAGGGGATATCTTGAAGAATTCTCTGCCGGAGGAACTCAAGGGTATTGTCTATGAGTCGGTGTTGCTATTGGGCTCAATCATCAAGGAGCAGTACGGTGCAGACTGCTACGATCAAATTGAGAGGATAAGGCTCTCGTTTAAGCACGTTCGAGATTTGTCACCCGAAAAACTACACGAGGTGTTGGGCCACTCCTACGTTGAGCTCTCAAACGTTAGTGAGGAACGGTTAACAAAAATTGCCCACGTTAATGCGCTCATGTTGGAATTAGTGAATTGTTGCGAAAGTGCTTACCGAGTTGTAACGATTAAAAAAAAGCCCGTTACTGTTAAACCAACAGATCAGCAAATTATATTCGTGCTTACGAGCCACCCGACTGAGGCCAGGAGCAAAAACTTTCTTCTTCTTGTTGAAAAGATAACGGATGCCTTAGTCAGGGGGTTTGAATATGACTTTTCGTCAATCAAGGATGAGCTTAAGTTCCTTTTAAGTCTTGCGCTGTCAGTTGAGATTACGAAACACTTGAAGCCCACTATTCGAGATGAATTTAGTGAGATTTACCAGCGATTATTGAGTAAGAAAATGCTGGATAAACAAATAGAACTTTATGAAAAAGGGGTTGAGGTTTCTTTTCGGACCTGGTCCGGTGGAGATAAAGATGGTCACCCGGGTGTTGGCAGCGCAGAAATGCTAAGCAGCTTACAGGGTTCACGGCTTCAGATCTTAAATTACATTAAGCATATTTTTGAATCCTACAAAAACGACTTAACGTTGATAGATCAGGCGAAAAAAATAAACCTAGCGCTTGTTTCTCTGGTTTCTGAAATGGACCTTCTTAGAAAGATTGAAAAAGGTGATGGAATTAAAATTACTCGTCTGCGGAAAAAATTTAATACATTTCTCTTGCTTGTGAAATCGAACAACCTTTATTCCCCAGAGCTGACGAAGATTAAGTCAATTCTCTGGCTCTATCCTGCCCTTGTCATGCCTCTGGAAATAAGAGAAGACAGTGAGGTTGTGACTCTCTCGCTTAGTGACAAAAAACAAAACATCGCCAGGATGCTGCTTGAGCTTAAAAAAATATCACAAGGATTTGATCCTAAGTGGTATGTGCGAGGATTCATTGTGAGCATGTGCCAGACGCCGGGTGCTCTTAGTGATGGTATAAGTCTCGTAAAAAAATGCTTAGGATCCTACTCCTTGCCGGTGATCCCATTGTTTGAGAATGAACAGGGTATGCGGGAGTCTCTTAACATCTTAGATTATAACTTTAAAAAGCATGGCTTGATTGTTGAACACAGTACGCGCTGGAACAACAAATATGAAGTCATGGTTGGTTATTCAGATTCGAGCAAAGAAAATGGAGTACTGCCGGCCCGTTTACAGCTTGAGAATGCCATAAAAAAAATTGATTCTTTTATATCCTCTCATGAGTTGCGCCCTGTTTTTTTTCACGGTTCTGGCGGAAGTATCAGTCGAGGTGGTGGTTCAACCAAAGAACAAATAGCTTGGTGGCCAATTTCAAGCCTCAGCGTGTTCAAGATGACGGTTCAAGGTGAGTCTATTCAGCGCAACCTTGGACACCCTCAGCTGCTTGAGTCTGCGGTGTTAAAAATTACAGATGAATTCCATAATTTTAGTACCCGCAACACAACCTATTCAAAAAGCTTAGAGTTATTTGCAGGCCATACGAAAAAGAGCTACAACACTTTAGTAAATGATAAAAGCTTTCATGCGCTAGTCTCAGCGGCAACGCCCTATCAGTTTTTGGATCAGCTCAAGCTAGGCTCAAGGCCCGACAAAAGGAATTCTCCTGATTCTTTTAGTCTAAGGGCGATACCATGGATTTTGTGTTGGACTCAGACTCGAATCCTTTTGCCCGTCTGGTGGGGAGTTGGAAGCTCATGGAGTGGGCTATCAAATGAGGATAAGCAATCGATTAAAAGTGATTTTTCCACATCACCTCTTCTGGCTTCATATCTGAAGCATCTAGGTTTTACTCTTGAAAAAATTCGAATATCTGTTTGGCATTTTTTAATTGAGAAATCCAACCTTGCAGACTCAGAAAAAATGAGATGGATTGAAGTCTTTTATGAAGAGCTCAAATTAACTGAGAATTTTTTTCATGAGGTATCCGGCGGGAAAGATCACCTCTGGTTTCGTCCATGGCTTAAAGAGAGTATCTACTTCAGATCAAGCATGATACATCCGCTAAACGTCATACAGAAAATTGCCCTAGAAAAATCATACCAGTCATTACTTCGAACGACTGTGGCAGGCATTTCTAGCGGCATGCTCACAACAGGATAGATTTAACTGACACCTGTTACTTTTGGGAAATACCAGGTTTTAAAAAGTCTCGCCAAACTGAGAAACATCGTGCCTATGAGAGGACCATAAAATATTCCCATAAACCCCAAAGAAGCCATCCCGGAGAGGATGTATAACAGAAGTAACAAGGAATTGATTTTAACTCTGTTTCCAATAAATTTGGGTTTTAGCACATTCTCCACATAAACGGCTGTTAACGAAGTCACAATGGTGAAGACGATTGCTTGCCACTGGTTACCTTCTAAGAATGTGATGATTGCCACAGGAATGGTCACAACAGAAATCCCTACTAGCGGAATAAACGCAAGAATAATCATTACGACTGTCCAAAGGAACACAGAGGGGGTCCCGATCATCCACAAAGCGATTCCGCCAACCACCCCTTGGATTAATCCTCCAAGACCGTTGCCAACAAGTGTTGCAAAATTCATTTGATTGAAGTTGTTTAACAAGGTTTGTTCTTGGTCATCGGGAAGTGGTGATAATTCAAACACAAACTTTTTTAGCTCTTTTGCGTAATTGATAAAACCAAATGAACAAATCACCATAATGATAAATTGCATAATAAAATGAAATGTATTTGATACCCAAGAGTTGACGACACCTATTAATTGTCCTGATAGTCCCTTCGCTTTATCTAGTGCCATCAGGTAGAGATCATCAAGCGTGAGGCTTAGGCCCGTGAGTTTGATAAATTTGGAGATCGCTAAAGCCGCAGGCCCGTTACCGAAGAAAAAATCCTTGATCCCAATGTGGCTTAGACTATTTTGAATATTGTAATAGAGGTCGAGGGCTTCTCTTGAGATTTGAATCACCATGTAAATACTTGGCAAAACTAAAGAGAAAATCATAATCGTAATCGTTATCCACGTTGCCTTCACGTGACTCATCTTTTTGAGTAGATTTAAATACAGTGGGTAGTAGGCACCTGCAAATATCGCCCCCAGGGCAATGCTATGAAAGAAGGGGCTAAAAATATAAACATTGAGAATGAGTACAATCATAAAGATTGTTATGAAGTAAGCGGTTACATATCGATTCATAATGAGGTCCCCATATCATTGATTCTATCTTGAAATATGTCGACTCAGGCCACAGCGCGACGCGCAACTGTTAAAAATAGATATTCACTGTTGCCGTTTCCCGTCATTTTGTTTAAAAAACATACTCATCTGCGCAGCCGTAGCTCAATTGGATAGAGCATCTGACTACGGATCAGAAGGTTTGGGGTTCAAATCCCTACGGTTGCGCCATCTTTTTTTAAATTCAATAACAATTAAAATAGATAGCGAACTCTATATCCAAAATGAACTAATTTTCAAAAAATCTAGATTCTAGATTCTCAAGATTAAGTTCATTTAAAAGATTTCTTAATCTCTGTGAGGGATACTCTGTAGGCAGGCCCTTTTGAGTCGCAATGATTAATTCATTTTTCATCGAATGTTCCCAGCCGATCAATTCTGTCACCCTTACTTGGTAACCCTGGGATTCAAGCCAAAGACATCGAAGCACATTTGTGATGTGACTCCCAAACTCACGGGTATGAATGGGATGTCGCCAAATTTCTGTGAGAATATTTTTAGAAAGGGTTGGTCCCTTTTGTTTTCTTAGCACACTCGCGATTTCCGCCTGACAGCAAGGCACTAAGACAATGTGCTTTGCCTTTCTTTTGAGGGCAAATCGAATGGCATCATCGGTAGCTGTGTCGCAGGCGTGTAGTGCTGTCACAACGTCCACCTGCTGAGGAACTTCAGTTGCATTCATTGACTCATCCACAGTCATTCCCAAAAAGGACATACGATCAAATTTAAGCCTCTGGGCTAGGTCTTTTGACCTTTGGACGAGCTCTTGTCGTGATTCGATCCCAAAAACATGTCCTCCCTTTTTAGACTTAAAGAAAAGATCAAAAATGATAAACCCTAAGTAAGACTTTCCGGCCCCCATATCTACCAGGCTTGAGTCATCAGCGAGTAGGGGCTCAATGAATTGGTAGAGATGGTAAACCTGCTTAAGCTTTCTTCTGGTATCTTGATTGAGCTTTCCGTCACGAGTGAGAATATGAAGCTCTTTTAAGAGCTCTATCGATTGACCAACGCGAATTTCTGGAATGAGTTGTGACATAAAAAAAGAAGGGCCATCCGAAGATGGCCCTGTGATTTAAAACTTAACTTAAATCTTAGTAACGACCGCG
>JAJTIF010000029.1 GCA_021299675.1 Pseudomonadota bacterium
GGGCTATCCCAAACCAGGAACACCTTTCCTTCGGATAGTTTTTCTTCAAAAAGGGCATCCAGGGTCTCAATTTCAATGCCGATTTGCGTTGGGTCTGGAATCTGTTTGATGCCCTCCCGCGTGCTGACGCATACGCTGTAAGTCCCATCCTCGGATTTGATGACGGCTGGGGTATGCTCAGGAGGCAGTCCCCTGCCGGGTAAATCCTTCTCCAGCATCAGGTAAAGGTCACTTCCCAAAAGTTTTTCATTTTCCATTGTCATCAGATAGCTGCACAGTTTCTCATGGCTCTCAAATTCTCGAATCGTGCCATCATTTTTGTTCAGTTCTAACATTTTCTTTTCTCCTTAAATCAATTGCTTTGCCCTGTGGTTCTTTTTACCCCATCGGCATAGTTCAAGTGTTCAGTCCAGACACCTCAAGGGATGGACTGGTCAGATAAGCGCCGTGTGGCGATTGGATTGTTGCCCTCAAAACGATAAAGTTTGAGCGTTATCACCCCCATTCGCCACACAAACAGCGAGATAAAAGAAGCCCCAGACCCCGAATCAGGGTGTAAAGCTCCGTTGTCCGCACTATGTGGACGAAGGGTAATGTACTCGGCCTTGCGGCCGCTGTCGGAAGATTACCTTGAAAATGCGCAACGTGTGCGCTACTTTTGTTACAACCATGCTATAAACTTCTCCAAAGTTTTGTTGTGGCCAGCGGTCGTGTGGGTGGTCCAATACCCGCGCGTCCGCGCCTGTTTTATGTTGCAAACCATTCGCAACATTTCGTTGAAGGTTCGAGGTGCGTCGCCGACTTGACTCCCCATCTCAGACCTACCCTCTCAGGTTACCTCAAAAATTTTGGGGGTGTCAATCTTTTTTCGTGCATGGAGGCAATATCTCCATTTCTTTTATC
Source organism: Pseudomonadota bacterium (assembly GCA_021299675.1). GTDB lineage: Bacteria > Bdellovibrionota > Bacteriovoracia > Bacteriovoracales > Bacteriovoracaceae > UBA6144. Next base: position 904 of record JAJTIF010000029.1, read on the forward strand.
AGAGACAATTTGCCGCAGCATCAACAGGATAGAATGCTTGTCATGGCAATTGGAGGTTTGGTATGGTTCTTGGGAGTGAGCCTTGTGTCTGCATGAGATTCGCTCGAACAGACAAACATAAAAGCAACAAGAACGCTAAATCACGTTGTCATCCTGTTGGTATAAACCGTCGATCAAAAAACGGAACAGGCCAAGGCATTGGCATCTGTTCCGTTTCTTCTTCCCCCCTGGTTCAGTGGTTTGTTGCAACGGTCATATTATGAGCATCGCAATAAGCCAGTGTCCATTGTTTCTTCAGATGGCTGACATTCAGGTTTTCTGTAGCAACAACGTATTCAGGGTTTGCGTAGTCGCCTGTACAAATCTCAATCAGCGGCAACTGGCTTTCGCAAGCCTGGCTGATGGCCGGATGTTGGTCTTTGAGATGTGCGTAGAGCGCGTCAACATGGCGAGGCGGATGGGCCGCAAAACTCCACTCCATCGTTTTGAAATCCGGCTCAATCTCAAGCATTTTGTGGTTTTCTAGCGCCACGATATGCTCAAACAGATCATCATAACTTTGGAACATTTCTTTCTCTTGTGCGTGCGCTGTTTTGACTTGGATCATTGTATCTTTCTCCTTTTCCTTTTTCTTACGCTACCTGTTTCATCTCTTGGCATAACAAGGCCATTCTGTCTTGCAAATAATTTTTAATCTCCAGAATCTCGCGGTCTTCCTTTAAATAATCAGGGCAGACGAAGAAATACGGCGTTTCTTGCCTGACGTCTGGCAGGATATTAATCAAGCCCGATTCCCGCACAATCGAGAGTTCCTTGTAGGCGGCAATAATGCCTTTGCCCTTTTTGGCAGCATCGATTTCTCGTTCCAGGGAGCTGGCGCCCAGGCAAGAGGTCTGCGCCTTCCCGGGCAGCCTTCCCAATTTGAGCAACCAGTTGGCATCCGAAAAGCATTCCTCTTTCGCATGGAGAATCGACCGCGCAATCAATGGATGGTCTTTCAAATCCTCAACGGTTTTGGGGGCGCCATATTTCTCCAGGTATTCCTTACTGGCGTAAAGCTTTTTCTCCAGCGTAAACAGAGGCTCTTGGCAGACGTCTTTGGCATCCGCATCATAAGGGCGAATCGCAATATCAAAGTCATACAGGATAACATCCAACGCCTGGTCTTTGCCAATGAGGTCAAATTTCAGATGCGGATGTTCATCGTTGTAATCCAGGATAAAGTCCCCGATTTCATAAGTCGCCAGGGCAGTGGATGCGGCGATGACGATTTTGCGCGGATGCTCTTTATTGCCCTCAACTTTGTCTGCAAAGGCTTTCATATCAACGAATACCCGTTCCAGAATTCTCAAAAATTCTTCTCCTTTTCGCGTCAGGGTGACGTCCTCGTCCATATGACGAACAAGCAAGGGAAATCCAAGCTGCTGTTCCAGAGCTTGCATCTGCCGGGTTAAGGTGGGTTGGGTAACCTCCGTCACCCTTGAGGCTTCGATAAAACTTCCCAGTTTCGCAATAAAATAAAAGGATTTGGCAAAGTTCCAGTCAAAGTTCTTAAAATTATCCAGGTTTTTTTAATGTTGTTGTCATGATGCCTTCTCTTTAAAAGTTAATTACTATATTTACCTCAGCTCGGGATAAAAAAGCAACAGAAGATCATCGTTGCGAGGGGCTGAGGCCTTTATAGAATGTAAAATATTGGGAAAATATGCGCTAAATTAAGCGCGCTTTTCCCGAGAACTCGTCTACTCTTTTGGGAAGCCATATTGATTAACTTTTTGCCAGAACTGTTCCCACTTCCCGTCTGATCTTGCCAAGCATCGAAGACTTAA
>JAJTIF010000334.1 GCA_021299675.1 Pseudomonadota bacterium
AAATGAGTACTGTGACCAATTGGCTAATCGGCTTTTGGATGATGAAGGTTTTTAGCCTCTTTATTTTGCTCTCATTCAAGCCACTTTGGGCCTGTGAGCTCAAGCAAGACACCGTCTCGCTCTCTGCTCCCATCACAGGGATCTTGGAGTTTATGGGCTTACTAGAGTCGCCGCGACTCAAAGCTATTTCTCTCTTCCATCCGGTGGCTGAAACCAAAAAAGAAAAACTCTCGGGCGGTTTATTTCTGTCCCAGAAAACCATCGATCGCTTCAAGAATCATGTGGTGTACTTCGACGAATCGCGGGAGCTCAACGAGCGATTGAAAAGCATTACTCACCGAATAGAAGTTTCTACCCGCTCTCAGACACCCTTTGCTGTGACTCGCGCAAGCCTTAAAAAGCTGAAACCTAATCTGATGAAATGTGATGATCAAATCGCTAAGCTTCAGGCTTGGGTCGATAAGGAAGAGAGCTGGAATCGGTCACGGCCCCCACTTGAGACCACTTACTTTTTTCTAGGCACATTGAGTCCGTCGCGCTGGCCCGAGTATCTGATGGTGAGGGATGGTTTTGTCTTAAGTCTGATCGAATCTCGTAAGCTCACAACATTTGAGTCTGACCTGGCCTACGTGCGTTGGGGTGAGAAGTGGAAAAAAACAGTGAAGCTGGAGCGACTGGTGGGGCTTGCCGAGGAGAAGGTCCCCCGGGTGGAGAAGCTTACGCCTACGATGTATAATTTTTATTTCCCGGGAGCTCTCACCCCCGGGATTTATCAGATCCGCTTCTTGCGCTATATGAGAGAAAACTGGCCCTAGGCTTTTTTCTGTCCGTATCTCTTGGAGAGTTCTTTCATCCGTTCAAACTCTTTAGTCGACACAATCGAGCCTGTTTTTAGTTGTTCACTCTGAGACATGGCAAGCATCTGTTTTACGCGTTCTTCTGAAGGTGGGTGAGTGCTCATGGCATCTGAGAGAGAAGCCAGGAGTTGGTTGCCCTGCTGGCCCTTGCTCTTCTTCTCCATCTCGAGAAGTTTTGAATAGAACGAACCGACGTGGTCTTTGTGGTAGCCCGCAGCGACTGTTGTACGAAAACCGATGCGATCGGCTTCCATCTCGTCTTCGCGCGAGTTTGCCATGAATTTATATTTCTGAATCAAGAGTCCACCGCCCACTCCCGCCGCTGCTCCGTAGAGAGTGGCTTTCTGAAGACACTCACGGTCTTTTGGTTTACACAGGAGCTTTCCAAGCCCAAAGCCTGCCGCTCCCCCCAGCACTCCCCCCGCTGCGCCGAGAAGCCAGCCTTTTTTCTCTTCGCGTTTAGCGAGTTCCATCCGTTCGGCTGTGTGACGGGCCTGGATGTGGCCAATTTCATGACCGATAACTCCCACTAACTCGGCCTCTGTATCGGCCATGGCGATCAAGGGAGCCGTAACCATGACGGTTCCTGCGGGAAGGGCAAAAGCGTTGACGTAGTTCACGTCGACGGCGGTGAAGCTATAGGTATAAGGATTGTTGTGAAGGTTGTTAGCGCGCACAACTTTTTGTCCAAGGCTTGCGATGTAGCGTTGCAGCTCATCGTTTTGAATCGCGGGGTAATCTTTTTTCATGCTCGGGAGTACTTCTGCTGTCATGCGCTTTTCGTCTGCGGGTGTCATGCCGATCTTTTGATCGGAGTTATCCCCCTCGCGGTAGCGCGTTTTTTGCGAACTCGCACAAGCTCCGAGCATTAGCAGCGGCACAGATTGTAAAAAAAGTCTCCGTCCTATGGGAGTCGAGATAAGCTCCTGAAGAGCCTGCTCGAGTTTTTGCTCATTCGAATTTTCCAGAGACATGGCGTCCTCCCATCAAGTTGTTTCCACAATGACCCGTTCCGCCTAAGATTATCAGTATGCTGAAAATAAAAATCAACAACTCTCTCTATAACACAAAGCTCAATTGGAAGGTGGATCTCAATCTTAAAGCAGGTGTGGCGTATCATTTAAAAGGCGAAAATGGTTTAGGCAAAACTTCACTGATCGAAGAACTCAAGCTTCACTGGAAAGAGCTCAATCCTGAACTTCGGTATGCATTTACAGACCAAGAAGAACTTAACGGGTTTCAAGACCTCAGTGTCACCGGTCTCATGGATGTCTTCTGGGAGGTGACTCAAGGTCGACACTCCCAAAGTGACTGGCGTGAGATTCCGCTCTTTGTGAAATCTCAAAAGCTTTGGGATAAAAACATTCGTCAACTCTCGGGAGGAGAAAATCAGTGGGTAAAAATTCTCATGATGCTCTCCCTCGACAGTGAGGTGTGGATTCTGGATGAGCCCTATCAGTCCCTGGATGCACACAAGCAAGGCGAGCTGACTGAACTCCTGCAACACTGGATTTACCAAGGAAAGTATTTGTTGGTGGTTCACCACGGAGACCTTCATTTAGCTCCTCTCATCACTTTGGGGCTAGTCGCTGACACGCAAGTTCTGCGTCTGGAGGAAACCCATGGACATTGATCTGTTGCGACTCCTGACAGCTTTTGTGGTGGGAGCCGTGCTGAGTTTTGCGGGCTCTCTGGTTCAAATTACTACTCGCAACGACTTAGCCTCACCAAGTACGCTAGGGATGGATGGAGTCGCTGTGTTGATGGTGATGTTGAGTTTTCTTTTGCAAAGCTTAGGGCTTAATTTTTCTCTTACTCACTTGGCCCTGGGACTGGGAGTGATCACACTAATCGTTCTCTCGTTTTTCTCCTCGGTCTTCTTAAAACAGAGAGATCTGAAAATCGTGGTGCTAATGGGGATGAGTGTGAACCTCTTGGTGGGTGCCGTCTTTTCAATCATGCAATTCATGGCCATGGCCTTTAATCAAAAATTTCCTGACCAGTTGTGGTTTGGTCGCATCCTCTCTCTCGACGCAAGTTCGGGACTCGGACTGGCCTTTTTACTTGTGGCCGTGATCGGTTTTATGCTT
>JAJTIF010000025.1 GCA_021299675.1 Pseudomonadota bacterium
GTTCGCGCTTATAGGTAAAGGGGGGAGCGAGAAATGGGGTCAGAAGATTGGAGTCCTCTTTGATCACTTCCTTGGAGCTTTGGCGCAGATAAAAATCCAGGCGCAGTGACTTTTCACCGTCTTTTGAAACGTAGAGTTCTAAATCTGAAGGCCAAGGCGCTGGCTGGGGAAGGTTTTCCAGGCGCTGGCGCAGCTCTTCGTCGCTCAGGCGGGAGCGTGTGGTCTTGATGGTGATATCGTCAGCCCCATGGATCATCATTTGTGCGCTTTGGCCGCCTGGGATACAGATATCTTTGCAGATAAGCCATTGGGCGGTGATGTCGAGCTGGCCCGTGATGGTTTTGGGGAGCTTAAAGAAAAAAGTAGGGTCCCCCGCATAACCGAAGGTCAGGATGTCACCGGCTTCGATGTAGCGGTGAGGAGCCGGCCATTCTAAAGCCTCCAGGGTCACCTCGGAGTTGCCCTGTTTGAATTTAAACTGGGTGGCGATGCCGGCATCGCCGGGGTTTTTCCAGTAGGTGTGCCAGTCTTTTTCGTGCTGAATCGTGAGCGCCAAGACTCGCTCTTCACCAAACAAAACATCTGTCGCTAAAACGGCATAGTCAGTTGGAGCGGCGAGAGCTAAGCTTGAGAAAAAGAATGAGACTAGAAATTTAAACATGAATGGATCCTTCCATTAAAAACGTATGACCATTGAAATTTGTGACATACCTCAAAGAATTATATGCCTCACTGAAGAGTCAGTCGAGACATTGAGCCTGTTGGGTCGCTTGAATCTGGTGGTGGGGGTCTCAATTTTTGTTAAACGCCCCGAGGCTGCCCAAAACCTGCCAAAAGTGTCAGCTTTTACTGACTCAAATTTTGAGAAAATCCTCGCGTTAAAGCCAGATCTGATCCTCGGTTTCTCAGACATTCAAAAAGACATTGCCCGGGAGCTCATCGCGCGGGGACAGGACGTCTGGATCTCCAATCAGCGCTCGGTCAAAGAAATCTTTGAATACGTCCTGAGACTGGGGTCCCTCGTCGACAAGCGCGCAGAAGCCGTTGAATTAATCCGAAAATGGCAGCGTAAAATCGAAGTGATTCAAGTCGAAGTCGCCAGCTGGCCTCGTAAGCCTCGAATTTATTTTGAAGAATGGGATGATCCAGCCATCACGGCGATAAAATGGGTGAGTGAACTGATTGAGATCTGCGGGGGAGAGAATATCTTCGCCGAAAAATCTCAATCCTCTCTGGCCAAAGATAGAATCTGTGACCTAGGACAGATCCCGGATCTGAACCCGGATTTCATTTTTGGCTGCTGGTGTGGAAAAAAAGTGAAGCTGCAAAGTTTTGCCCGCCGCGAAGGTTGGGATAACATCAAGGCCATTCAAGAAGGGCGAGTTTTTGAGCTAGAGCCGGAGATCTTCCTGCAACCGGGGCCTGCACTTTTTGAAGACGGACTCGATATTTTAATGAGTTATTTTCGCTCGTATCAAGAGCGCTAGACCCTTGACATGCGCCCGATCGATACTATCTTTAGAGTATGAAAACGCTACTGTCTTTTTTTCTATTATTGTCCTTGAATTTGATGGCGGCTGACGACGAGACGGAGAAGAATTACCGTGAACTGCACCGTCGCCTGCGCGAGCAGGTCCTGAAAGGTTTTCAAGATCACGATGAGTTCGTCAGAGACATGGATCAGATGATGGACCAGATGATGCGCGATTCCCTTGGCCCCAACGGGTTTGGGCGCATGCAAAGCCTAGCGGAGTCCACAATCGCCACGGAATGGAGTGAGACAGCGAAGGGCCGAACTCTGGAGATTAGCCCTGCCTCTAAGGACACCAAGCTCGATGTGCAGGTGAAGGGCGGCATGATCGTGATCGAGTCAGAGACAGTCACCAAGCACTCTCAAGGGCGCTTCTCCCAGTCACAGAGCATCCCTCAGGACTGTGACCCCGATGGAGTGGAGATGGAGAGTAAAGAGGGGAAGTTACTGGTGCATTTTCCCTGGATCAAGTCCGACAAAAACACTTCGAGGCAAGATCAGAAAAAGCCTAAGCCAGTAAGTCCTCAGAAAAAGAATCGCGGTCCGATCGACGTCTAAAAAACTTAAGTAATCTCTTAAATGCGTCGATGAGATCTGTAACCTAAACCAGGGAGGATCTTATGAAATTTCTCGTATTGCTAGCTCTGTCTTTCGCTTTCGTTGGTTGTGCTCACCAGTACCAAGACCGTCAAATGTCTTCAGTAGAAGAGCAACAAGAAAAACCGCACCGCCAGGGCCTCGGCGACACTTTTAGCGCACGCTACTAGATTGTTATCGTTCCCACTCTGGAATTAGGCTTACTTCGTCTCGAATACGTTTGTAAGACTCTAAGCGACTTAAGACCACGAGATTCTCGTGGTCTTCTTTTTTTAGACCATTGAAGTAGCAGCCCTTAGAGTTTTCTTCATGGGTACAGTTACTAAACTTGCACTTCACACTCAGTTGCGCCACATCCGGAAAACACGCCAGCACTTCTTCTTCACTCACATCAGCTAGTGACATAGATCGAACGCCCGGAGAGTCCACGAGGGTAAACTCTCGACAGTCCACCAGCTCTGCCCAGGTGGTGGTGTGCATACCCTTGCCGATTTTTCCCAAATCTCCACTAATGAGTTCAATGTCTCCGCCGGAGAGTTCTGTGATCAAGCGGCTCTTACCCACACCTGATTGGCCTAGAAGAATGACTGTATTGTTTTTGAGTTGCTTGTGCAGCTCCTTAAAGCCTGATTTTAAGAAGCGGGGTTTGTACTTGGAATCCTCGGCGCTGACTTCAAAGCAGGTGACCCCTAAGTGAGACACGCGCTCGGCTTCAAACTTGATATCAAACTCACCTTCATAGAGATCCATCTTGTTAAAGATCAAGAGTGCGGGCAGACCCCACTGATGCGCCCGCACGAGGTAGCGATCAACCAGGCCACGCTTGTAGGTGGGCTGTGAAGCACATACGACGATCATGACCGCATCGACATTGGCAGCAATAATTTTTTTGGTGTGCTCCCGAGGGATGTTGCGGAAAATCTCCGAGCTTCTGGGCGCTACTTCCATGATGGTCCACTGCTCATCACCGCCTGCCGCGAGTGTGACTCTATCACCGACGACTAAGTGGTCTTTTTTAAGGATCTTGGCCAGAGAGGTGGCCTGCACAATGTCGCCTGACTCAGTGAGGCAGTCAAAGTGGCGGCTGTTAGAGCTGAAAATTCGGGCTTTTAAAGTCATGAAAGCTTATATATCATGGCAGAATCTTTGTTGACAGGATTTCAAAAACCCCGTTAACATGCTGTAATTTCTCGGTTTTGCACCCTTAGCTCAGCTGGATAGAGCAACCGCTTTCTAAGCGGTCGGTCAGAGGTTCGAATCCTCTAGGGTGTGCCACTTTTTTTGAATGGGAGTTGGTGGTTAGTCTAGCCAGCTAGGGGCTTCGAAAGATAGTACCTTAACTTCTTTACCATCAACAGTTCTAACATTCTCTCCCAAAGACAGTACTTCGAGTATAACTTCCTTAGAACTTAAGTGAGGATGGTCCATCCAGATTTTTGCTAGTCTTCTGCTCACAAGAGGAGTGGCAAAAGAGGTTCCTTTTATCGGCCTACGTGTTTTAGGGCAATTTCTTATCTCATTCAAAAGATCATTCAAAACAGTGCCCCACGAGCCATCATTTCGATTTGTACGGCTAAAATAAAACTCAAAGGAATGGTGATTCCTGCAGTAGTTTAGAGGCGTAATGGAGTGGTCAAATTCCCCTCTCGCATAAATAACATTATTGAAATTTATCGGAATATTAGAAAAAATAGAAATGTCCAATTTCTCATTAACAGACCCGACACAAATAA